>CAJWBY010000041.1 GCA_913020705.1 uncultured Colwellia sp. | reverse complement strand
GTTGGGGACTTTATGCAGAAAAGCTAGCAGATGAAATGGGGGGCTATACCTCTAATGAAGAACGTTATGGCCAATTAATTATGGAGCTGTGGAGAGCTGCGCGATTGGTTATTGATACCGGCCTGCACTCTAAAGGCTGGACAAAAGAACAAGCGCTGACCTATCGCCTAGCCAATACCCCCTTCTCTGAAGAAGACTCTATTCATGCAATAGAGCGCTATTTAGTCATGCCGGGACAAGCAACCAGCTATAAGATTGGCGCATTAGAGATTGAGCGCTTAAGACATAAAGCGAAGAAGTCGCTTGGCAGAGATTTCTCATTACCAGAATTTCATCAGGTGATTTTAGGGCAAGGCGCACTACCCTTAGATGTCTTAGAACAGCAAGTTGATCTTTGGATTAAGCAATCCGATAAATAAAGGATTAATAAGTGACTCTCCATTATCAACTGACATAAAAAAAGGGCTTCATTAGAAGCCCTTTTTTGTGGTCACTCAAAAATCACTAGCAAAAACCTAAGCCTTTAAACCTAAGCCTTTAAACTTAAGTCTTTAAACTTAAGCCTCACACAAAGTAAACTTCACTTCCCGTAAAACGGGTGTAATGTTCGCAATGCTCACAGCCACTGGCTGTTCTAAACGATACGTTACTTCACCCTTAGAATGAGTCATGGTCTTAGTATCAAATTTCCATTCTTTATTACGACGAACATCAACCTGACCTTCGATGCCACAATCATCTAAGCGCACAGTAAAGCCACCGCTATTCACCTGCACAATCTGACCTGGGCGCTGCAAGCTCTCAGAGCCTTTTTTCTCGATAGCATACTGACGCAGTAACCATTCAGCTTTTAACCACTGATCACACTGCCAAGCTGCCATGCGACTATTGTTTTGGCCTTTGCCTACTTGCTCTAGAATCTCGGCACTAATAGGGTCTACTTTTACTTCTGCTAAATAGGCTTTCACCAAACGATGCACAAGTAGATCGTTGTATTTACGAATAGGCGAAGTGAACGTGGTATAAGCAGGTAAGCCCATACCGACATGAGGCTTCACTTCCGTACCGTATTTACTACGTTCTAACTGGCGAGCCAAAATAGCCTGCAAAGGCAATTCAAACGGCGCGCCCTCTGCTTCAGGATTACCCGCAGCGATTAATTGCTGCACTTCAATAAAGCCTTCTAACGTTGCAACGCGCTCTGGATTAGTAAGCTGCAATTGTTCTTTAATTAACGCGCGGGCCTCACCTTGGCGTTCAGATCGAATACCTGCGTGTTGAATAAATAAACCGTGCTCTTTTTCTGCAAGGAAATTAGCCACACTGCGATTTACCGCAACCATGCATTCTTCAACAAGCTTATGAGCAAATAGAGTCTTTTTAATAACTATATTTGTTACTTCTTTGTTTTTACTTAACTTCAAAATTGCTTCTTTTGGATTAATTTCCAGCGCTTTATTCAAACATGATATTGCTTTTTCTTCTTTTCTTAAGCAGTCAGAAAATATAACGGCCATGTTAAGATAAGCTTCTTCTGGTTGTGTAATATTATGATCTATTGCAAATGAATAATGCTCAGCTGCCTCTTGGAAATCACCTTGGTTTTTTAATTTATAGGCTAAATTAAAATGCAAATTGGCTAGAGTATTCCTATACACTTTATTTTTTGGACAAATAACACACAATTTATGCTGGTAAATAATAGCATCATCTAATCGCCCTGCTTTTAAATACAACCGACTCAATGCTAAAAAGACCTCATGTTTCATTTCTATATGATCTAATAACGACAACAGTAATTTTTCTGATTCATCATATTTATAATTTTCGAGAAGCTGATTTGCTAATTGCAGTTTTTTCAACATAGTTGTAAATAATTTACTAGAGTGACGTCATAATTACTCTAAAGTTTATCATTAAGTCTTTTCAGTATCAGTTAAATTACTGTTTAATTTTATTGTTAAAATATTTTAAACAAAAAAAAACGATACCCTAAGGTATCGTTTTTATATTATTGGTAGACACTATTAGAAACTAATAGTTGTACCAAAATAGAAGTTACGACCTACATAATGATACAACGTTGTATCAGTGTTCGAATCATCGTAATTAGTGTAGTAAGGAGGCTCTTCATCTGTAAAGTTATCAATACCAGCACGGATTGTAACATTATCGTTCAAGTGATAAGTAGCACTTAAATTATGAGAAGCGAATGCATCAGCTGTTGGAGAATATAAATCAGCAGCATCACCACCGTTAGTAACATATGAATCAGTTAATTCATCAACCCACATCATGTTATAAGCAATTGTCCAATTCTCACCACTTACACGTGCGCCAAAGTTATGCTTCCATTCAGGAATAGAACCAGAGCTACTTGAAGCAACGCCAACATTTTCTACGCCTTCTTCGCCTTCAAAACCAACAGATTCCCATGTGTCAATGAACGAAGCTTCCCAATCTAATGACCATTCTAATTCAAGTGCTTCGAATTTATATTGAACATTATAATCCATACCGGTTAACTTCCAGGTAGACAAGTTAGCACTCGTTGCTGGAACACCATCAAAATCACCTACAGCATTACGCATTACACCTTGACAGAATGCGTTAGCACCACCAAGACCACCGTCAGCTGCGGTATAACACTTATCTAAACGTGTTCCAACACCAATTGAACTAACAACATTAGAAAGTTCAATATCGTAATAATCAACAGTAAAGCTTAAACCTTCTAACGGTTCTACAACAACACCAACAGTGAATGTATCTGCAGTTTCAGGACCTAACTCAGGGTTACCACCGACAACAGCACGTACTTGACCATTACCTTGTGACCAAGAACCGTCACCAGCTATAGCACCACTGCTTACATCATTAGCACATGCAGCTGCGTAACGAGCATCAACATCTGCACCACCAACACCATTACATGGATCAGTAAAGTTTGTGTAGCTGTCAGATTGACCACCAAATAACTCACCAACACTCGGTGCACGGAAAGCAGTAGACACTACAGAACGAAGCATTAATGCGTCATTCATTCTCCAAGTTAAACCTAGTTTATAAGTGCTATCTGAACCGAAAGTATCATAATCAAAGGCACGCATAGCAAGTTCTAAATCAACTTGTTGAGCAAGAGGTAAATCAGTTAATAAAGGAGCAATTAACTCAACATACATTTCATTAACACTGTAGCTACCTGAAGTCGGCTGTACAGCATTACCTGAACCTATCCCAGAAGAAGAAAAAGCATCTGGTTGGTTAAATGCTGATTCTTTACGACGCTCAACACCTACAGCGAAACCAACAGGACCTGCAGGAAGTTCAAACAAGTCACCTGAAATTACACCAGCTAAATGATGCATTTCAGTTCCAGAAGTACCTTGGTCTGTATAACGTAAGTACTCTGCATCAGCTTCAGAAATAGAACCTAAGCCCATGTAGTTAATACATGGAAGTGCAGCGTTATTGCCTTCTACTGTGTAATTATCTTGTGTACCAGTAACGGTTACGCCTTCACAGTTTTCGTTAACTGATTTAATTGCGTTTTCCATGTTGATGTAGTTTTTAGACTTAGCGACCGCACTGTTACGACCATAAGTGTAAAAAACTTCCCATGAATAATCACCGAACATACCTTCAAGACCAGTGGTCATTTGAATGGTGTTAACTTCTTGTTCAAAAATACGAGGTCCTACTTCTTGCATACGACGAAGTGGGTACATAGTATTATATTCGCCAGCAGCAGTTGAACCCGGCATATCAAAGTCGTATAAACCTATGAAAGGATATACTTCAGAATCTTGAGCCATTGTCCAGTTACGGCCATTTGCGCCATATGCATAGTAAATAGGCTGAGGTGCCATTTGCTGTACAGAACTACGGTTAGTGTAATAAGCTTCTGCAAAGAAATTTAATTCATCTGCAATTTCATAGTTACCTAGTACTGAAACGTTGTAACGTTCAGCAGGTGTTGATAAGTATGATAATGCTGAATAGTTATAACGATCGTTATCGTCTCCAGAATTTATCCAATCATGGTAACCAGCACTTGTAGAACTATCGTTTCCACCTGGTTCGAATTGAACGCGGCTGTCATCTGCCAAATAAGAATTCATACCTAGAGAGAATGAAGAACCACCACAATATTGGTAAGGACCAGCACCGTCATCAGCTTCCCAAATTGGACATTCAGAATAGCTACGAGCTGATTGACGAACAGAACCACGATCATAGTAACCTAAGTTAACTACGATATTACCTTTATCACTATTGATACCAAAAGTAGTACTTAGACTTGATTCTTCACCATCGCCTTCGCCAGTTTCTTGGTAGTTAGCATCGAATTCGATACCTTCAAAGTCATCACGCATGATGATGTTAACAACACCAGCAACAGCATCAGAACCATAAATCGCAGAAGCACCATCTTTAAGAACTTCAATACGTTTTACAGCTGACATTGGGATAGCGTTTAAATCTACACGAGATGATGCACCAGTACCAGATGCAACCATACGACGACCATTAACTAATACTAGAGTACGGTTAGCGCCCATACCACGTAAGTTAACTGTAGCATTACCGTTACCACCGTTATTTACCGCAGCAGTTAAACCACCTGATTGAGCAGTAAGGTTTTGAAGAGCATCAGCTACGTTAGTAATACCCTGAATTTTCATATCTTCAGTTGTAATTACACTTACTGGAGATGCACTTTCTAGATCAGCACGTTTGATACGTGAGCCTGTTACTTCAATGCGCTCAACCTTATCAATTTCTTCGCCTTCTTCAGCAAATGCGATTGGTGATGCAGCTAAACATCCGCCTACTGCCATTGCAGCTAGCGAAAGTTTAAAGTTTCGTTTTAGGTTAGAATTTTTCATATTAGTGTTTCTCTCTGGAATTATAATATTTATTATTTTATGTTTTATGGTTATTTGGAACAAATTGTTACATTAGATAACAACATCCATTAATTCTGCCTGAATATAGAAATAATACAACCCCTATTACACAATTGATGTTGAACTTTATTTGATTGAGCTAACACATTGTTTACTATTGACATATTGATAAATTAATTCTTGTGTGTATCGTTTTATTGGCATTATTTAAATATTTTTTTCATCAATATTATTGAAATAGTTCATTTACATTTATAAATCCTTGTAATTATTTGCAACAAATAGAAATATACAACCTTGATTAAACTCCCATATAAAAGGTAGAGTATACCTTCTCTAATATAGGTGGGCTTTAATGGTTACAGATACTGAAGGTTATATTCATATTATCGAATACTTAACTGAGCATTTAAGCTTATTTGAAAACTCTTCCTCGGCAGAGTTTGGGGCAGATTCTGTGATGGAGGTCATAGAACAAGAGTTAAGTGAGCAAATAATTAGTATTTGTAGTCAAAATGAAGCGCTATCTTTTAATCAACGTAATACTGTGATTCGTGAAGTAGATGCAATTGTTTATGATCTAGAAGAAATCTTATCGGGCGTTGTAAATAATTCTGTGACTAATGAGCAAAAATTATTTATTAAAGAATTTGCTTTACTCATAAAAAATTTATTTGATACTGAAATTCATACGCAGTTTTTATCATAGTTAGTTCAATTACCCTTAATTCCTACAAACAATAAACCTGATTACGCCCCAATGCCTTAGCTTGATATAATGCTTTATCCCCTCGTCTAAAAAAATCGTCAAAAGTATCGTCTTCAAATTTTATACAAGTTACACCTATACTTACTGTCAGTGTAATCTCGCCCTTCCACTCACCCGTTATGGATAGATTACTTTGATTGAGTCGAATGCGTTCAGCAACAACCTTTGCCGATTGAAGGGTAGTTTCAGGGAGTAAAATTGAAAATTCTTCACCGCCAATCCTCGCTAATATATCTTCTTGTCTAATACAGGGTAATAAACATTTAGCGACAGACATAAGCACCTTGTCACCAGCAGGATGACCATAACAATCATTAATATTTTTGAAATGGTCAATATCAATAGAGATCAAAGAAACAATACGTAAGTGTCTTTTAGCCCGATAAAATTCACGCTCAGAATGGTCTGTAAAATAACGACGATTATAGAGTTCTGTTAATGAATCTGTATTTGCTTGTTTCTTGAATTCTTCTTTGAGTGCATATAATTCAGTAACATCTGTAGAGAAACCAATAAGTGCAGGTATTCCTTCTTCGAGTTGATACGGAATTTTAGTACTTATATAATGTCGGAGTTCTCCTCTCTCGTCTTCAGATGATTCCTCTATAATCTGTTTTTCATTGGTTTCAAATACTTTTTGGTCCGAAAGGTGAAAATGTTCCGCGACTTCAATGGGTAATACTTCGGTATCTTTTTTACCTATAATATTTTCTGGTGAATCGCCGAATAGTTTTGCCACCTTACTATTTACATATTGAAAAGTTCGATCAATATCTTTCATGTATATATAAGCGTCAGCATTATCTAGCACCGCATTGAGTAGATGCTGTTGTGATTTGACCATTTGCTGCAAATTTTTCTCATCTGTGATATCAGTTGAAACACCACACATACCAATAATATTACCGTTCGTATCATACAAAGGGTTTTTAACGGCTTTGTATATACGTGTTTCTTTAAGGGATTTTATATAGTTAGTTTCTTCACTTTCAACAGTAATGCCTTCAAACATAACTTTCTTATCGTTTTTATTAAGCTGCGTAGAAAGATCTAAATCGAAAAAATGGCTGTCATCAAAGCCAACGACTTCCTCGAGCTTTTTATCAAACAAATCAAGTACCGCTTGATTTACGTAGGTATAAAATCCTTTTAAATCTTTTGTATAGATGAAGGCGCCAACATTATTCAATACTTCTCCAAGCATTTTTGCTTGTAAAGAAACGTTATCACCTTCGAGTGAATTAGTGGTTGATACTTGCTTAGTACTCACAGATAAAGCCCAAATTAGTAAGTTGTAGAACGACTACCTTATTGTAGTTGAATATCAAAAATACACATATTGTTGGTTGATATTAGAATCTAAATCGAGAAAATTAAGATTGTTCAGTAAAAAGTTATCCTCAAAAAAGTCCCACTAAAATGCATCCATTGATAACACGTTAGAGAAAATATGGTAACTTTGTCAAAATTGCTTCTATTTTGAAAGTAATCGAAGTAAATATAAAACAATTACTTGCTGAGATAATCTCTTAATAACGACAAGCAAATACTTAATAAAACTAAAATCTAGTAAATCCATTTTATTTTACATTACGGAAATTATTGATTATGAAAACAGTAATTATTGAAAGTCAAAACATAGTACCATCAAAAATAATTTGTATTGGCCGTAATTATGTTGAACACATTGCTGAACTTGGCAATGAAATACCAGATGAAATGGTGGTATTTAACAAACCAAACTCAGCTATTTCAACCAAGCTTAATTCACATCATCAAGAGCAACTTCACTACGAAGGTGAATTATGCTTTATGGTGAAAGATGGTGATTTTTCAGCTGTCGCCTTTGGTTTAGATCTCACAAAAAGAGACTTACAAAGTCAATTAAAAGCAAAAGGATTACCTTGGGAACGGGCTAAAGCATTTAATGGTTCCGCTGTATTTAGTGATTTTGTCAAAATAAATAAGAGTGACATTAACGAAAAACTCAGCCTAGAACTAACGATTGATGAGAAAATAATACAACGTGGCAGTATAGAATTAATGATGTACAAACCTGCTGAAATATTAGTCGAATTAAAAACGTATACCGACTTAAACGATGGCGACATTGTCATGACAGGAACACCAAAAGGCGTGGGGGTAATAAATAAAGGTGCACACTTTAAAGGTAGAATATTTATAGGAAGTCAGGAATTGGTTTCAATATGTTGGGTCGCTAGCTAAAGTCGAACAAGGTTTTGTGAAAGAGGATAAGTAACTTATTTCCAGCCTATTTTCCATGACTTACTTAGCTTTAAATCACGCCAATCAATGTTGTATTCATTGTGATTCATTACCGCCTCAATAACACAACATGTAACCTTTTGTTCTTCATCGAAATCGACCTTGGTTATAACGAAATGCTTTTCTTTATTAACAACGTCGACTTTAGTCCATTTACTGTTAATAAGTGTTTTTGGGTTAACTTTATTCATATTGGCTTTAATCCTATGATTCATTATTTCAAAAAGATGAGTTCAAATACCGACAAAGAAAATTTGCCAACATCCTTTTTGGTCATTAAGAAACCGACCTCTCTAATATCTTTAGGATTTAATAAAGGTGCATTAGTTATAGTCCTTCCTCGAAATGTTGCTTCGAAGTCAGAAAGTTTCAATGTAAACTTTTCGCGTTTTTTAGCCACTGTTTGAAATTCATGTTTGTAAGCTAACCTGTAGCCATTAATATATATTACTAACCTTAATTGATAGGCTTGACCATCTCCCATAGTATCAACAACCAGTTTGTCAAAAGATTCAGGAATATTGGCAACTGAGCGAAAAACAGAGCTAAAGCCTCCGTTGTTATCAAGTGATATATCGCCAGAGAAAACGCCGTGCTCAGGATAAAATGACATTTCCCCATAAGATAAGCCCCCCATCACACCGTCATTAGTTATTCTCCAACGACCTTCTTCTTGGCTAGAAAAATCTATCATATACACTTCAACATTTTCACTTTTATTATCACGAAAATTCTCGTTAACTATTTCATCACTGCAACTTGCATAAGTACTAAAACATAAAAACAAACCTAGAATAAATTTCATCAATAATATTACTTAATTGTCTGCTGCGTCATACCGTATAAATACGAAGAATTATCTTGTTAAGATCAAAAATATAAAAAAATGAGCTAAAATCGAATACCTAACGTATATAAGCTTTAATTGAGATAATAACTAACGAGTAATGATAAATGCGCATTTTTTTATTTATATTGTTTATCAGCCTAGCTTCAGGCTGTAGTACAAAATACACCAATCAGGCAGTAGCAGGTAAATCTTTTCCATCAGTTACTGGGCAAAGCTTAGAAGAAGATTCTGTTAATATTCCTGGTGATTTCAACAAAGAATTTACCTTGTTGTTAGTTGGCTACAAACAAAATTCACAATTCGATATCGACAGATGGCTAATTGGTTTAGATATGACTCAGACTAAGGTAGATGCTTATGAAATACCGACTATCCAAGGCTTATTTCCAAGAATGTTCAGTACAGTGATCGACAACGGCATGCGCAAAGGAATTCCAAAGCAACTTTGGAAAGGCGTTATAACAGTGTACGAAGATGGTGAAAAAGTTCAGGCTTTTACCGGCAATGAAGACCCCAATAACGCCAGAGTACTCCTGTTAAATAAAGAAGGTATTGTTGTTTATTTCTATGATGATGGATTCTCTGTGGAAGCACTTAATCAGTTGAGAGATGTTTTAACCGCCTCAAACTAAATAATGATAGATTGCTGGTAGCGATAAAATAATAGTCGTTTATTACTTTATCGCTGTATCTTTAACTAGCTGATTAAAATAAGCGACAAGACCTCTACATACTGCTATTAATATCTAATATCATTCATTTAAAGTAAATTTCATTACCACTGACTTTGTCTATTCCATCTCCTATAGAAAACGCACCAAAACAGGGCGAAAATTTCAAATGGTGCAAATCATCTGTCCATCATCAATATAAATAATTACCTGCATTAAGAATTACTCTTTATTTTACAAAAGGCTAACTGACTAATATTACTTTTAATTGATGTGGCATAAGACTTGATACTTAATAATAAATTAGTATTTATCATTAAGTGGGAATTATGATTTCAGCCTTTATCGAACAGCACAAATTACCTGAAGAATTTAAACTCACCGTAAAACAACATTATAAACCACTTGCTGATCAACTATTTAGCAATTTCACACAAGGTAATGGTGCTTATTTTGTCGGCATTAATGGTTGTCAAGGTAGTGGAAAGTCAACATTAACTGATTTTATTGCAGAATATTTAAGAACAAAGTATCAGCTTAATGTTGCAGTCATGTCTTTGGATGACTTCTACTTAACACGTGAAAAGCGTAATAAACTCGCTAACGATATCCACCCCCTTCTGGCAACTAGAGGCGTTCCAGGTACTCATGATGTTCATAATCTCAAGCAAATTCTGACTCAACTTAAATCACAAGAGTCGGGGTTTTCGATTCCGAAATTTAACAAAGCTACAGACGAACCATTTCCTGAAGAACAATGGACTTCAATTAAAGAACCGGTAGATATTATTCTATTAGAAGGATGGTGTTGGGGCGTTGAACCACAATCAGAAGAGCAATTAAAGTTACCAATCAATGAGCTTGAATTACATCATGATGTCAGTGGAGAGTGGCGTAACTATGTCAACCAACAACTTAAAGATGCTTATGTACCTTTATATAAAACAATGGACTTTTGGCTTGCATTACAAGCACCATCATTTGACTGTGTTTATAAATGGCGAGTAGAACAAGAAAAAAAATTACAAGCTAGAAATTTTGGTTTAGCCGATTCAAAGGTTATGACACCAGAAGAAGTCTTAGGTTTCACGCAATATTTTCAGAGACTCAGCGTGCAAAGTTGCAATACTATTTCCCAATCTGCTGATGAAATATTTTACTTAGATTATGCACGTAAAATCAAAGTCCAACCCCTAAAGGAAGAGGAGTAAAAACCTTGAACACACTAGTTTTTAGTGATTTAGACGGCACATTACTTGATCACTTCACATATCAATCGACCGCGGCAATCAAAACGCTTGAGCAATTGAAGCTTGCTAATATTCCTGTCATTTTGAATACCAGTAAAACATTTGCTGAATTAGAAATTATTCATCGTGACTTATCACTAAACACCCCTTTCATCGTAGAAAATGGCGCGGCTATTTATATTCCTATTGGCACTTTTGAGATAAAACCTGAAGACACGGTTACCGTAGGTAACTATTGGGTAAAGTCATTCTGCTTACCAAGACAACATTGGCTAACGTTATTATCAGAGCAGACAGATGAGTTTACGCAATTTTACAAAGGATTTTCTGATATTTCAGCATCGACTCTTTCACAAATTACCGGACTAACATTAGAAGAAGCTTATCGTGCTAAACAAAGACAGTACGGTGAACCCATTCAATGGCTGGGTGATGAGAAAACGAAAAGTAGCTTCATAGAGCACCTTATTAATTTAGGCGCTAATGTCGTTCAAGGTGGGCGATTTATACATGTGGGTGGTTATTGTGACAAAGGCCAAGCGCTGATTTGGTTAACGGAACAATACCGGGAAAACTGCAATACTCCTTCGATTTTAACGCTTGCCTTAGGTGATGGAGAAAATGATATTACCATGCTAGAAGCGGCAGATATCGCTGTGCAAATTAGATCTCCTGTTCATAATTTCCCTAAATTATATCGCCAATTTAAAATAACAAGAACCGAACACTATGGACCTGAGGGCTGGGCTGAAGCGATACAAAGTCTTTTAGCAAACCAACTTTCACATTCAAACTCTCCTAGTACATCAATTAATACAGAGGTAAATCATGGCTGATTTTTATCAAAACGGAACAGTAACCACGTTACATAATTTAGCGCAGCGTGAACCTGCGGATATGGCAGCTGAATTATTAACCTTTTCTAAAAAACGCCCCCTGGGACTTATTTTACCGTCTTTATTTTCTGAACTAGAAGGTAAGGCGTTACCCGATATTATTAATAAACTTAAAGGTGTCGAGTATTTATCTGAAATCGTTATTGGCTTAGACAGAGCAGATCTTGACCAATATAAACACGCTTTATCTTTCTTTGGCCAATTGCCTCAGCATCATAAAGTGTTGTGGAATGACGGCCCCAGATTGCAGGCGATAGATGCAAAATTACAAGCATTGGGCTTAGCACCAAAAGAGCTAGGTAAAGGTCGTAATGTTTGGTATTGCATGGGGTATATTTTGTCTTCAGGTAAAGCGGAATCGATTGCACTTCACGACTGTGACATTTTAACTTATGAGCGTGAATTACTCGACAGGCTTCTTTATCCTGTCGCGAATCCCATGTTTAACTATGAGTTTGCAAAAGGGTTTTATGCTCGAGTTGCTGGAGGAAAAATAAATGGTCGTGTATCTCGATTATTAGTAACGCCACTGATTAAAGCATTGAAAAAAACCGTAGGACATTGTGATTATTTAGAATACATGGACAGCTTTTTATACCCCTTAGCCGGAGAATTCTCTTTCCGTAGAGATGTATTAAGTGATATTCGTATTCCCAGTGACTGGGGATTAGAAATTGGTGTGCTTTCTGAAATGTATCGCAACTATTCACCCAACCGTATCTGCCAAGTTGATATTGCTGCTACGTATGATCATAAACATCAAGATTTGTCTTTAGACAATAGCGATGGTGGATTATCTAAAATGTCGATTGATATCAGTAAATCCTTTATTCGAAAACTCGCCACACAAGGTGAAACATTCACCGCCGAAAAATTTAGAACATTAAAAGCGACTTACTATCGCATCGCACTTGATTATGTCGAAACTTATCGAAATGACGCCATGATGAATGGATTAACACTCGATATTCATAACGAAGAAAAAGCGGTAGAAATGTTTGCTCAAAATATTTTAACCGCCGGCAATACCTTCTTAGATCAACCTATGGATACGCCTTTTATTCCGTCTTGGAATAGGGTTGTAAGTGCTATACCCGACATTCTATCGCAGTTGAAAGAAGCGGTAGAATTAGACAATGAAGAATTCAGACAAGCATTATAGAGAAAGGTGCATTATGACAACGCCAGTTAATCCGTTAAAACAACCATTAAAAGATAAGTTAGTTCAGCAGCTTTCAACGATTTATGATGATGTTCCGCTTGAAGAGTCATTTGATGATATTGCTCAATCGCTACTTGATATTATGGAGTTGTCGAGCAAAGAAATTACAGCGAAACCTTTTTCTAACCATTGGTCAGAACAAGATGTAATTTTGATCACCTACGGCGATAGTATTATTGAAGCAGATCAAGCTCCTTTAAAAACGTTAAAAAGCTTTTTGGACAGTACGATTGGAGATACGATTAACAGCGTACATATTTTACCTTTTTTCCCTTACAGTTCTGACGATGGGTTTTCTGTTATCGATTATTCCTCTGTTAATGAATCTTTGGGGTCATGGCAGAATATAGAACAAATCAGTAAAAACTATCGTTTGATGTCTGATCTTGTTATTAATCATTGTTCAAGCCGAAGTGCTTGGTTCGACAACTTTATAAAAGGTGAAGGTCAAGGTAGTGATTTTTTCTTCACCGCCCTTCCTGATGATAACTTGTCAAAGGTAGTTCGACCTCGTACTTCTCCACTCTTAAAAGAAGTAGAAACAGGTAAAGGAAAGAAATTTGTTTGGTGTACCTTCAGCCATGACCAAGTTGACTTTGACTTTCGGAACCCAGAAGTATTAAAAGCATTCACGTCTATCATTAAGCAATACCTTGATTCGGGCGTGAAGATATTCCGCTTAGACGCCATTGCATTCTTATGGAAAATCGTTGGAACAACAAGCATCAACTTATCTCAAACACATGAAGTGGTTAGGTTACTTCGAACACTTATTGAATCTGCTGAACCAACAGCGGTTATTATCACTGAAACTAATATTCCTAATACACAAAACCTGACCTATTTTGGTAATGCTAACGAAGCTCACGGCATATATAATTTTTCATTACCTCCATTACTCATCAACACGTTACTCACGGGTAATTGTTTATACCTTAAACGCTGGTTAATGAGTATGCCTCCCTCCCAAGACGGTACCATGTATTTTAACTTTATCGCATCGCATGATGGTATTGGCTTGCGCCCTGCCGAAGGTTTATTGAGCGAAAATGAACTTGATAATCTCGTACAAACTGTCCAAGGTTTTGGCGGAAAAATTTCATGGCGTACCACCGATAACGGAGAGCAAAAAGCGTATGAAATGAACATCGCACTTTATGACGCTTTACAAGGTACAGTGGAAGGTAAAGATCAGTGGAATTTTGAACGGTTTATTTGTGCACATGCCGTTATGTTTGCACTTGAAGGAATACCTGGTATTTACATTCACAGCATGCTCGGCACACAAAACGATTATCAAAAATTAGCAAATACTCATCATAACCGCTCGATTAACAGACGTCGCTGGCATGTAGATGCTTTAGAAGAAGCTCTTGCTGATAAAGATTTACATCACACTAAAGTGCTTTCAACCCTAAAGTCTTTATTAGACATAAGAATTAAACAATCAGCTTTTCATCCAAATGCAACGCAATTCACTTTGCATTTAGGCTTACAGCTATTTGGTTTTTGGCGACAAAGTAAAGACAGGAAACAAAGCATTTTTTGTGTGAGTAATATCTCTGACCAATCGGTCGTATTACCACTAAGTGAACTAAATTTAATTATTACAGAATCTTGGGTTGAACTTATTTCCAATAAAGAAATAACGGAGATCACCCAAAAAATGACTTTAGCACCTTATCAAACCGTATGGATATCAAATATATAAAATGGAAATCAAATGAAAAAACGATATACTAAAAAAAACACTTTTTAATATATCTATGAATACATTTTTCGCACCTCACGGTGAATTCAAAATAAATGTCAGTAATAATATACTTATCGCACGCTTAGCCGGTTCGTGGAATCAAGAGTGTGCAGAAAGTTTTTCACAAGCATTTAAAACACATGCCCAATCTTTAAAATATGAAAAGTGGGGACATTTAGTTTTTCTAGATGACTGGGAACTTAGTGTCCCTGAAATATTACCTATTGTTACTGATTTAGTCTCTTTTTGTATTGAAAACGGTTTAGACAAATCAGCACAGGTTTACAGCGAATCAATGATGAAAAAATTTTTTGTCGATCAAATGGTTACTGAAAAGCATGGCAACTTTGAGCGACAAATATTCAGCCATCAAGATAAAGCTATTGAATGGCTTAATAGCTATGGCTTTACTCTAAATGATGGATTAGTTGCAAAAGATTTAGTTTAACCGCAATAGCGTATCAAAAGTTTTTAGTAAAGATTAGCAGTAAACTTAAACTGGTCTCTTTTTCTACTAAAGGGCTATTCGTGATATTTTTATCATACCAAGTATATTCAATATTCAAGCGTGTATATCCTCCCAATAAAATAGGAGTAGCGATAGAAAGCCCAAGGCTTTTATTCATGGCACTATCACTGCTGTACGCAACTCTTTCTTGATTAATTTCAGATGTAGACACACCGTAATAATAATTCACATGATTTTTATCTAATAAGCTCAATGAAATAGACGGCTCAAAAAATATCGGCCCGTATCTAATTACACGACCAACACTAGATTTTATCTCGTAGCCATTTGAATTACTTAGTACATCAAACATCGATTTCAGACCTATTTTCCAATCATTCTTTTGATAATCAATACTGATTCCAGCATCTAAAGAACTTTTTCTTTTCTCCATCCCTTCAAAAATATTACTGTCGGATTCATCAAAACCTTGAAATCTCGGAGATAAATTAGCAGATAATGTAAAACTATTAACATCTTTTAGTTTATAGCTGATGAAAGGTCCAAATACTGACAACTTCTCACCTTTATAACCAACCATAGGCAAAGGCATAATTCTGGTGTTATATCCTTTATAAATCTCTTGGTTAACGCTTAGGCCAACACCATACAAAAAACCGTCTCCTTTTTTTTGCGTTTCCCTCTCATCAGCTGGGTGTTGAGCAAAAGAATAAAGAGGAAGAAAAAACAAACATAATATTAAGGTTTTGTAAGGAACTTTTATCATTGATCAATCGCCATTAAATTTTTGTACGAGTAACCAGTACGTTGTAAATTGAAATTTAGATTAATTTATCTTTAAAATCAAACGACGCATATTGCAAAGTTTGGTGTTACTTAATTAACCATAGACTGAAAATTATTCACGGTTATGTGATCGTATACAGCCTTATTTTCGTATAAGTTATCAGCGTAAATAATCTGTGAGCTTAAATGCAACATTTCAATCATGACAAATTGGGCAATATGACTGCACGATATAGAGCTCAGCTAATCAACAGCTTATCTGGCTTTAAAAGTGCCAACTTAATTGGTACCGTTAACGCACAAAATAAAAATAACCTAGCCATATTCAGCTCAATCGTTCATCTAGGTGCTTCACCAGCGCTAGTAGGATTTATTACACGTCCTAATAGCGTTTCACGACATACCCTAGACAATATTATTCATACTAAAAAATTCACCATTAACCAAGTTAATAGTTGCTTCTGGCAAGCGGCCCATCAAACATCTGCTCGTTACAGTGCCGATGAATGTGAGTTTCAGGAAACTGGCTTATCTCCTTATTATGTCGACGGGATCAATGCACCATTTGTCAAAGAAAGCCGATTAAAATACGCGTTAACACTCCGCGATATAATTCCAATTGAACTCAATGGTACCCAAATGGTGATTGGTGAGGTAACGGATATTTTTTGTGATGAAGAAGCAATAAAAGAAGACGGTTACATTGACATTGAATCGTTGAATACGGTTGCTATTTCTGGTTTAGACAGTTATCACACGAGCCAAAGACTATCTCGATTGAGCTATGCAAAACCAAGTATTGAGCAATTAAAAATATCACTTGATGGAAAATCACCTAGTAAAGATTTAGATCATGTGTAAGCGAATAAAGGAACATAAATGAAAAGCTGGCAACTACTTGGATATCTCGGCTTACTCCCATTTATAACATCTTTATATTTGAGTGTTGAGTCCGTAAGTTGGGTGATTGCAGCGAAGCAAGCTTTTGTCGCTTATAGTGCGATTATTGTCAGTTTTATTGCTGGTTCAATATGGCGCAAAGATGATGAACACACACACAAAAAGCAGCAAATAATAAGTAATAGTTTCAGTTTACTCGCATTTATAAGCTTATTAACTTACCCAAATATTGCCTTAATAATTCTATCATTCAGTTTTTTGTTTTTATATGTTTACGAAAGAGATTTAGCGAAATGTAGCACTGATGAAAATAGAACTTCTGAATATATGGCAATGCGGTTTTGGTTAACGTTAATAGTAATTTCAATGCATATTACCGCTTATATTTTATGGTTTTATTAACTTTCTCATTATCCCATTTTAGGATAAACCTATGCTAACAATATTTTATGACGGTAATTGCCCTCTGTGTGCAACAGAGATGAATCACCTCAAAGCACATGATAAAAACAACACTATATTTTTGGTCGATATACATCAAGATGGGTTTGAATCGCTTTACCCTCATATTGATTTTTCAGCCGCAATGAAAATATTGCACGCTAACTATAACGGAAAATTATTACTCGGGCTTGAGGTTACGCACAGAGCTTGGACTATTGTCGGTAAAGGCTTTTGGGTCGCACCACTTAATTGGCCAGTAATCAAAACATTAAGTCACTGGATTTATTTAGGACTCGCTAAATATCGCCATCAAATTTCAACGTTTTTTGCTAAAGTTTTTGGTATGAAAACGACAAACTGCATTTCGGGAACTTGTTATGATAAATCAACTAACACTGATCATTGGCGCAAATAGTGATATTGGCAAGGCCATTGCGGCTGAAATAGTGCCTATTCAAGACACTGGCCTTATTCTTATTAGCCGCGAAATAACTGGCGAAAAAAAACCTTCTATAGAGCATGGCTTGACTGACATAAAAAAAATCACGGTGAAAGATTATCAACCCCAATCAATAGACGCGGCGGTACAGGAAATAAAAACGCATAGCAAGCTGCCAATAACACAAGTATTTGTCTGTAATGGGATATTGCACAGTGATAGTTTTCAACCAGAAAAGCGTCTAGAAGACTTCGATGCTTTAGCGTTTCAGCAAGTAATTACGGCAAATACACTCACACCAATGTTATGGGTTCAAAAATTAACACCTATTTTGACAGGGAAGTCGTCTTGTAAATTGGTTGTATTCAGTGCTCGAGTCGGCAGTATAAGTGACAACAACTTAGGCGGTTGGTACAGTTATCGTGCTTCCAAAGCTGCACTGAATATGATGCTAAAAACCGCATCAATCGAATTAGCAAGAAGAGCAAAAAATATCAAAGTTATTTCTTTTCACCCTGGCACGACTGACACACCATTATCTAAACCTTTTCAGAAAAATGTTCCCGCCAACAAGTTATTCACCAGTGAATTCGTTGCTAAACAACTATTGAAAATAGTTAAAGAGACTGAAATAGATAACACAGCAAGCTATCTTGATTGGCAAGGAAAAACAATAGATTGGTAATTCATAATAAATAATTTTAGAATAAAAAATCAGGATAAATAAGCGGTTAACTTAACACTTATTTATCCTATTTAGGTTGATTAACGATAAGTACATTAACTTTTTGGTAAAATTGCTTGAGCGTATCTTCGTATTTATAATCGATGTCAAATCTGCCATGGAATAACAAGGTTATGGTGAGATCTTTATAAGCTATCCAACAAGTATATCCGTCAAAATCATGCCAAGCACGGATATCTAAGTATTCATAAACACCATCAACTTTTATACCACCAGAGGTAATAGAATCATAAATTTGCAAAAAATCTCTCAGCTTTACTTCTCTATTATTCATCTGTTAACACCTAATCATTTGACTGCATCTTCCAACGCTACTGCTGGAACCACACATTTCATCATACGCTGATTGAAATTCTAGTGCCGCGCTAAAGATGTTATTTTCTCTAAGATAATTTTTAGCCTCAACTAAAGACCCCATTACAGCAACATCACTCGAATGTTTTAAACCAACAAAGTTATTGAATGAATCAACAGCCCCAACAAGGTAATGAGTTGCCTCTGCTACGCTGATAATAGTTGGTATAGATTTTTGTTTACCATGAGTTAATGTTTCCATATTGATTACTCCCCGTTAAATGTAATATTTCAATACGAAGTAACCATAATTTAAGATCAACTTATCTATAGGATGAGTTACTTATTGGTGAACCCCATATATGCATGAATATTTTTCATCCATCGCGTCAAAAAATCTCGTTTGTTCCAATATGCCTTTTTGAATTATGCTTTCGTCATACTGAAAAAAACACGTATTAAGGAATATTTATGAAGAGTAAAACTATCTGGTATCTATACCAACATATGACAGATGAATGGAAATGCGTATCGTCAGGAAACCTTTCAGATATAAAAAAAGCACAAACCATATGCATACAAAATGGAGTAACGTCCCCATTAAGAGTTCAGCACAGTAAATTGGTTATATCGAATGGCTAAAGTCGATAAGTACGGTTCAAAGCAATCACTCAATCATGACGAACTGTACTTTTCATCATAAAGTTGACTTAAAATTGAGGGCCAAAGCTCGATAAGAATATTGTTAAAAATTGATAGCGCGTATTCCTGCATTTAAATTCTGTACTTGATTTCTTTCACAAAACCCAACAAACTGGTCATACCACAAAAAGCTATTAAAATATAAAACTTCCATTATATGTCTACCCATACAACCACAGAATCAAGAATCATATGTACTGATATGGTTACCTTGAAAGCCACTACATATAAGCCAATCAAAGACATAAAAGGCGCTATTTTAATAGGTCCCGCAACAGGTATTAAAAGACAATTTTATGCTCACTTCTCCAAGTTTCTTGCTGAAAATGGATATGGCGTAATTACCTTTGACAACCGAGGGATTGGAGAATCTTTAAATGGCAGTATAAATGAATGCGATGCTTCACTTCAGTGCTGGGGTGAAAAAGATATGCCAGCCGTATTCGAACAACTTAAAAAAACATTTCCTCAGGTAAAATACCACTTATTTGGACATAGCGCTGGAGGACAACTTGTTGGATTAATGCATAACGCGATGGAGCTTACTTCTATTTTTAATGTTGCTTGTTCATCAGGCCAATTAAAAAACATGAAGAAAGCGAGTATAATGAAAGCTCACTTTTTTATGAATATGTTTATTCCACTGAGTAATTTTTTCTTCGGACATACGAAGTCGCAATGGTTTGGTATGGGTGAACAATTACCTAAAGCTGCAGCAGCACAATGGAGAACATGGTGTAACGGTGAAGGTTATGTAAAAGTAGCTTTTGGAAAAACCGTTCATACCCACTTCTATAACGAGCTATCTATTCCTTCTCTATGGATTAACGCTGTCGACGATGAAATTGCAATTGACGAAAATGTTTCAGATATGATTTCTGTTTTCTCAAAATTAGAGTCAGAAACACTCACGCTTTCTGCGGAAGACTATGGTTTAAAAGAAATTGGTCATATGAAATTTTTTAGCAGAAAGTCTAAAGTATTATGGAAACACGCTTTAGATTGGCTAGAAAGATATTAATTATGATTAAATGGCCATTATGCTTAATGTGATAATGGCCTGCCCCTTTATCTATGAGGATTCGTTAAACTATTTCGCCTAACGTTTTGATCACCAATTTGATATCTTCATCAGTTGTTGTCCAGTTACTTAACGCAGCTCGAATTATTGATTCTCCTTGCCAACTTCCTGGTGTAAGAAATACCTGGCCTGAATTATTCAATTTATCCATGCACTCTTGACTAGTTAAGCTGAGGCTGTCTAGATTAGGTTTAAATAGCACGACATTGAGTTCACAAGGTTTAACGAGTATGTAATCTGGCGACTTATCAATCCATTCAGCTAATCTTTTTGCTTGATCTATGTTTCTTTCTATTTGATTTTTTATTCCTTCTTTGCCATAAAACATTAATGTCGCCCACACTGGAAAGGCTCTGAATCGACGTGAATTTTCAATGCCTAATGACAAAAAAGCAATATCTTGATTATCACTTGCCAAATAAGGTGCATCAACATGACATGAATCTTTTAACAAACCTTGATGCTGAGTCAGAAAAACACCGCAGTCATAAGGTACATTCAACCATTTATGACAATCTAACGTAATACTGTCTGCTAATTCTATGCCCTGTGTCTTACCTTTTTCGCCAGCAAGTACACGCTCAAAAATACCGAAGGCTGCGTCAACGTGCAGCCAAGCATTATGTCTTTTGCAGAGTTTTGTTATTTCCACAAGATCATCATAATCCGTTCCAGTAACCGTTGCCGCGCTTGCAATTACAATGTTACTTGTAGACTGACTATTTAGTAGAGCCTTCGCTAAGCATTTAACATCCATAGATTCAGAGTCTGATTTGCAAGCAATTTTTTGCCAGCTGTCTTGCCCTAAACCAGCCATACCCAAACCCTTAATCATACTTGCGTGCGGTGTTGCACTGAAAATACTCACGTCTAGATCTTTCAAGCCATTTTTAGCGACGTCGATTCCCTGCTGATTACCAGCATATTGGCGAGCGGTAAAAGCAGCTAACAAATTAGCCGCCGTTGCTCCGGTAGTAAAAATACCCTTATACGTTGTTGGTAATTCGAATAACTCACACAGCCAAGTCAACGTTTGTTGCTCAATAGACGATGCAATTGAATCGCCGCCTTTTGAAACATTTTGATTAAACGTGGTTACTAACCAATCAGCAAAGGTTGCAACAGGGTTAGCACCTCCGGTAACAAACCCCCAATATCTACCACCATTGCTTGCAGATAAATTTGGTTGGATATTGTCTGATATATATTTATTTAACGTGTCAAAATCAATGCCTTTATTTGGTAGTTTCTCATAAGTAACAGTCAATTTTTTACTGGCAACATTACGATTAGCCAACTCATTATGAAAGGTATCGAACTGCTCGGTAAGCGCGTTTATAAGTCTTTGATTAGTCTCAGGGGAATATTTCATTGTTCGCTCTCTTTGCCTAAATTGAGTATTAGTGTATTCTAGTTAAATTTAGATAACAGTCACAGTTTTTGTGTTTTTTTAGATAACAGATGAGGAGCAACACATGGCCGTCACTAGTAAATATTTACAGATAGCCCAAAAGCTCGTTGCTGATATTGAAAATGGGCATTTGGCGTTGAACACCAAGTTACCTTCCTTGCGCTCTATTATGACATTGCATGATGTTAGTATGACCACAGCTTTAGCTTGCTACAGGCATATGGAAAAAATAGGATATGCGTTACCTGAAAATAAAAAAGGCTTCTTTGTACAAAGGCCTTACTCTGCAAAATATACAAGCATTTTTCCTCAGTTCAAGAGTTCAATTACCAATGTATCTACTCGACAGCTAGAGAATATCACCGATATTGCTATAGATAGTTTAGCCACAGCTAAATTAGATACACGATTAATTGATAATGCAATTATCACGCGAAGTATTCAAGCAGCAACAAAGAAGTCAAACTTCACATTAAACTATGAAAACCCTCAAGGGAACTCGCAACTAGGAGTCCAGTTATCCAATCACTTTAATCAACAAGGATTCGTCAGTCATCCCGACGAATTAGTGATTACAAATGGTTGTTTGGACGCAGTAGTTTCTGCTTTAGAAGTAGTCAGTAAACCAGGCGATGTGATCATTGTCAGTTCGCCTTGTTATTCAGGTTTACTCGATATTCTTTATTTGCTTGAGCGTTCAATTATTGAAGTACCCAGTACTGAAGAGGGGATTGATTTAGAGCAGTTACGCCATGTTGCTGAGCATAAAAAGGTAGCCGCTTGTATATTGACCGCCAATCATCAAAACCCTACAGGTCACAGTATTAATAACGAACAGAAAAAATTAATTGCCCAATTAGCTGCCAAGTACGAACTCCCAATCATTGAAGACGATGTATTTAGAGAATTAGCCCATCAAAAGAACATTCCCTTACCCATAAAATACTATGATGATGCTGGGTGGGTTTTATGGTGTAGTAGTTTATCTAAAACCTTGGCTCCGGGACTTCGTTTGGGCTGGTGCAAACCAGGAAGGTTTTTAGAGAAGTTTGTAAAATTGAGAAAAATTAAAACGCTCGGTATTAACCACCCCATTCAAGCTGCGATGACGGATTATCTTGAAAAAGGACATTATTCCAGACATTTAAAAAAAACGAACAAAGCACTTTATCTTCATTGCAGAACGTATATAGAATTTTTAGAACGACATCTACCCAAGAACAGCAAAATCTACTTTCCTAAAGGCGGATTAACACTTTGGATTTGTCTACCTAATGTGGATACAAGAAAACTTTCGTTAACTCTGAAGAAGAAAGGGGTTTATATACAACATGGAAGTTTTTTTTCAACGACAAATTTATACCAAGACTGCTTGCGTTTAAATATTGGGCTCATTCCTGATGAACGTTTATTAAAACAATTAGAAATAATATCTACAACAATAAACGACATGATTTAATTGTTATAAATTAAACAACTATAGATGTAAAGAAAGTAACCTCTGATTTTTCTTAGCCATTTCACTAACCACAGCATAAATGAATTATCCATCATTCGCACTAGATCTCCCCGTGAGGTTGATCCTTCTAAAAAAATTGTATTCCAATTTCATTTATATATGTAAAACTTAGCACTACTGATTACCTCAATCAGGCATACTTAAAGTCAACTTAAACGAGTGATGAGTTTCTTTTAAAGACACCTCTAACATGCGGTAATACCCTACGGCTAACGGGGATCTCATCACCACTTTTCAACGCTAACATTCCACTACTAGCAGCACCATTTTTGGATGACGTTACTGACATAACCTCATCCAAATTTACAACATAAGAGCGGTGTACCTTCAAGAAGGTTGATGGAAGCTGATCTTCTATACTCTTTAACGTGCCGCTAAATAATGAATGGCTTTTATTCGTCAGGAAAATCTCCACATAATCACCCGCAGCTTTACAGTAAGCGATGTCATTAACAGGTATAACTTCAATTTTTCCTGCACTGCTAAGATGCAATGTTGTGGGAGATTGATTTTGTGCTAACTGATCAACCTTCAATTGTAATTTAACCAATTGCTGCTCTTCTTCTTTTCTTAGTTTTTTTTCTTTAACCGATTGATGTACCATTTTTATCACAAGAAACGCCATCATTCCCGTGACAATGTAATAAAAATACATGGAATTAAATACGCCAAAATTAAAGATGATAGTTAAGCAAAAAACATTATAGGCAATAAAATACGACGTTGATTCGCGTGACCTTGTTTCCCAAACACACAAACCACTTATTACTATACTAAATAATGCGGGAACCAATATTGAAATAACGGATTTACCATCAAAACCAGGTATTATATAAGCTAGACATAATGTTAGAGGTACCACTAACACCAGCCAAATATTTCTTTGAGTACGAGCAAATTTTTTCAGTGTAAATAAGAGGAGACTAAAGCCAAAAATCAATGACAAGAAAACAATAGCAATTAATCTAATGTCATGTGTTGGATAGCTATAATTAAAAATAACTCGGCTAATTTCTGTAAATAATTGTCCGCTTGCGGCAGCTAACATTAATAAAATAAGAATAGGAGTTTCTTTATCTTCTGCACTAACAACTAAAGTAATTAAATAGGTACAGCCAAGTAACATAGCACCTAATAAACTGAGTAAAATGAGTAGATCGCGCTTAAAAAAATCACTCGTTTGTCCATATTCTGAAATACCGATAAAATGAATTGGTCTGGAAAGGTCTAAAAATCCATGGTGACTTGAAGCATGAATAACTATTTCATTCTCCCCTCGTTTTATTAATCTTGGTGGAATATAGAACTTAGTATCCATATCACCTGAGAACTCTTCTTCCTTTAAATAATGAGGTGTACCATTGCTACCTAGCTTCTCTCCATTTAAAAAAACTTCGCTCGACATTTTAGCAAAAACAAAAACTGCTGAAGGTTGTTTCCTTTTTAAATAAGCATCAGTAAGTGTAATATTCGCCTTCAACCAAACTTCTGTATTTTGTGGTTCGATATCAAACAAGAGGCCTTGATGACATGTTTTTTCTGTAAAGGTTGGATGTGTTTTTTGTTCTGGTTTTGCCGGACAAAAAACAACAGACTCGTTATCAATAGAGATAACTTCTTGGGCAAAAGCAGGGGGTTGAACCAATCCAATTAATATAAAATAAAGACAAGCAAAGTATATCCTTCTATTCATACGTTTCTCTATTACCGTTCATCGATTTTTTCATACCTTTGGTCATTTTAATCCATAAAATCAGTGGCTTTAAAAGAATATCACATGAATTGTAATTTACATTAAGTTTTAATGGTTCCACTTAATTACCACCACTCGTGAGGGAAGCTCCCATGCCATATAAATACTTAAAGAGCACAATAAAAACATCATTAATCATATTAACATTATTTATTTCAAATCAATTATTAGCACAGAATAACAATCAGCAAACATTTCCTAATGAGAAAGCAATTATTTTCACTACCATGGATAATAAAACCACTGATGCTTTTGAAGGATACATCGACGTTCCTGAGAATAGGAAGAATAGTAACAGCCGCTTAATCCCTGTTAAATATGTGCGTTTTCCTGCAACAGGAGATAAAAAAGGCTCTCCCATCATTTATTTGTCTGGCGGACCTGGTGGCTCAGGTATAGATACTGCAAAATATCCCAATTTTCGTTTTCCACTGTTTATGGCATTACGAGAGTTTGGTGATGTCATTGCATTAGATCAACGAGGTACTGGAGCATCAAAAGCAGCAGCTAAATGTGTTTCATCTCAGACTATGCCGCTAACAACCAAATTAACCACAAATATGGTGACTGAGATATACCAAAAAGCAGCCAATGAATGTGTTACCTATTGGCAAAATGAAGGCATCGATATTTTAGGTTATACAACAACACAAAGCGCATTAGATATAGATGATTTAAGAAAGCACCTATTAGCGAAAAAAGTATCTTTGTGGGGGATATCTTATGGGAGCCATCTTGCTTTCTCAGCAATGAAAGAGCTAGTCGGAAAAATTGATAAGGTAGTGATCGCCAGTGCAGAAGGGTTGAATCAAACCGTGAAACTACCCGCTGAAACTGATGCCTATTTTACGCGACTTCAACAAGCAATAAACACCCAGCCCGATGCTAAAAGCGCTTACCCAGACATTGTTAAACTAATGCACAACGTACACAAAAAGTTAGATAAAACGCCCATGGCTGTCAGTTTTCCTCAAAAAGATGGCACTAAAACTGATATATTATTTCAAAAAGCACACCTACAAATCATTACTTCTTCTATGATTGCTGATCCTCAACGCGGCGTAAAACATTTATTGATGCTGTATAAAACATTAGACCAAGGCAGCGATGTTGTTTTGATTGAGTTTTTAAAACGTGGTTACTTTACTAACACCCCTATTTCATTTGATGCTATGTCATTTGCTATGGATATCGCTTCGGGTATTACCGATGAAAGGTTGGCATTAGTTAACAAACAAGCACAAACATCATTGCTAGGCTTAGCCCTTAATTTTCCAATGCCACATTTAAATAAAGCGGTAAAAGATTTAGACCTTGGGGATAGTTTTCGCGAAAATCCGGTAAGTGATATACCTACCCTTTTATTGACAGGGACTTTAGATGGACGAACTTACATAGAATCACAAAAATCAGCGACACAAGGCTTATCTAAGTTAACTCATGTGGCAATAAACAATGCCGGACACAACCTTTTTATGGTTTCGCCAGAAGTAACTAAAGTCATTAGTTTATTTTTGAGTGGAAAAGCACTAAAAACAAACTCAATCACTGTTGCTTTACCTAAGTTTATTTAACTAAGCCAATTAACAAAAACAGTTTTGATGAAATACATTACAAATATACCAAGAACGACGCTTGATCTTTCTTGGTCATTTTACTCACGACTAAATTAAACGAATTATCTATCATTCGCTCAATTTCACCCTGGGGAATTGAGCCATCAAGAATAATCGTGTTCCATAAGCGTTTAATCATATAAACATTAGCGCTACTATTTAATGGCGAATATAAATAATTTTGAATTTATCTGGCTTTACGATAAAATCAGCTAATAACTGGCAACTATTAACGAAAATTAATAGACGCAAAGCTATTAGCCTAAGTGCATTGCATAAGGTCATGGGTTTGTAATTTATACGGATATTTTTACTTCCTTTTATGCAGCGTATTCACTGCATCATTTATTAAGAGGTTAAAGATGTTCCACACAAACAAGTATTTTATTATCTTCGTTCTTACTTTGTTCCTAAGCGCCTGTGGCGGCGGAGGTGGGACTAGCGATACAGCCTCATCAAATCCACCACCCGTGGTAACGCCACCTGTTATTTCATCATGCACTAACCCTCATAACGCAGATTACCCCGTTGAATATAATGGTAAATTTGAAACCCCCTCTCCCAGAAGTGAACTTGCTAGCAGTATAGTTAGAAGTATCAGTTTTAAAGATTATTCACCTAGTTGGATTTATGATGGTCTCCCCCTGTCTACTCGCGACAATTGTTCCAGAGATGAATATGTAGAATTGATGTATTTGGAAGCATTACAAGCGATGAGTGTATCTGGCGCACAAAGGATTTGGATATACAATTATGGTGATTGGAACGATAGTCAAGAACCCTGGATAGTAGACGAAGCTAAGTATCATACTCCTAAAAAGTATGTCGAATATATTGTCGAGCAAGCAAATCTGCTCGACATTGAAGTTTATTTTTCTTGGCAGTTTACTCAAACCAATAATGATCGAGAAATTATTGTTGAGCAAGGTGAGGAGCTCACATTAGGCAAGCTTAAAATACTATTAGATGCGCATCAAAATAATATTATTATTCAGGCAAAACATGCCCAAGAGATCGGCATAAAAGGCATTGCCGCTGACTGGAATGCTATGTGGGTCACTTTGCATACAGATGAACTAAAAGATTATTATATTGAACGATTTTCCGAAATAATTGACGATATAAGCGCAAATTTTGATGGTGAAATTGTTTGGGGACAAATAGGGACTGTCTATAATGACCAACGAATATTCTCCAGAGTCGATAGCATTGTGATCAATGCCTTACAGTGCTGTGGGAATCAATTTAACGCCGAAGAAGATGCCAACCTAACAACGGAATTGATAAAACAGAAAACGTTTGAATCGCTCGCCTACCAACATAGTCAGATATATTGTGACGATATTAACCAGCCATGCTGGCATGGTACTTCAGATATAGATTTGCCGATAACACTTGTTGTGCAAGTACAAAGCCGGGAAGACTTTTTTCTCAATGGTTGGAAGGAAGATGGTTTCTGTACTCCTGGAACTTTAGAAGATGGAACTGAGGTAAGTTGCATTCAAGAAAGTTTCGTTACTGATTTTTCTGTTCAATCAGTCGGCATAGAAGGCATTATGCAAGCAATTGAAGAGCGCCAAACACAAATAGCTGATGGTCTTGCAGCCGCAGAAAAAGGTAAACAAAATCTAGATAAGGCTAATGCACAATCTGAAGAAATATTAACCGATGCTCGAAAACAGGCAAACACGATACTTGAGCAGGCAAATCAACGAGCTAATAAAATTGTATCTGAAGGCAAATCTGATGGATTAAAAGAACGAGAAAAAATGCTTAAGTCAGCAAAATCAGAGATTAAACAGCAAAGTAATCGTGCTCGCGCAGAACTTAGTGGTCAAGTTGTATCTATTGCTTTAGCAGGTGCTGAAAAAATTTTGCAACGGGAAATTAATGAGAAAGATCATGACGACATTCTTAGCAAGCTCGCTAAAAAACTTTAATGAAGAGCTTTTGATTTAAAA
>CAJWBY010000040.1 GCA_913020705.1 uncultured Colwellia sp. | reverse complement strand
CAATAAACATTACCTTCTTGATAAGTTTTTTCTTCGTAAGGTTTTACAATTGCTGACTTGTTCAAGATAATAGGCTCAATTCAAATACTTTATATGCTCTATTGTGGTGATTCCTTTATGCTGGGTCAATTAACAGCGCCAAAAAATTTATGTTTATTACGTTTATCCGCTATTGGAGACGTTTGTCATGCAGTGGCCATGGTGCAACAAATTCAACGTTACTACCCAAAAACTAAAATAACCTGGGTTATAGGCAAAGTTGAAGCTAATTTATTGCAAGGCTTACCCAACGTAGAATTTGTCATTTTTGATAAAAAAGCAGGATTGAAAGGTTATAAAGATTTACGCACCAAACTAACACATCAAAAATTTGATGTGTTATTGCACATGCAAGTAGCCTTACGTGCTAGTTTGGCAAGCTTATGTATTAAGGCAAAAGTAAAAATTGGCTTTGATAGTAAACGTGCAAAAGAAGGGCAATGGCTTTTCACCAATAAAAAAATTGCCGCCCAACATGAGCCACATGTACTAGATGGTTTTATGGGATTTGCAGAAGCGATTGGTGTTCCTATCGAAAACCCTCATTGGCAAATGCCCATTGGAGACGAAAATGAGCTTTGGGCAAGTGAATTACTCTCTTTAAAATCAGATAAACCTGTCGCTGTTATTTCACCAGCAGCAAGTAAAGCTGAAAGAAACTGGCATTCTGAAGGTTATGCAAAAACCGCTGATTATTTAACGCAGCTAGGCTTTCAAGTGGTTATTTGTGGTGGACCAACTACATTAGAGAAACTATTAGCCACCGAAATAATCAGTTTTAGTAAATGCGATATTGTTAACTTAGTGGAAAAAACTAATTTAAAGCAACTTATTGCCGTTCTTAAACTTTCCCATTTAGTGATTGCACCAGATACAGGGCCTGCACATATGGCGGTGACTGTCGGCACCCCTGTTATTGGTTTATATGCGCACAGTAACCCTTATCGCACTGGCCCCTATTTATATCAAAACTATGTCGTTAGCTGTTATCAACATACTGCACAAGAGCAATATAAACAGAAGCTTGAACATTTACCTTGGGGTATTCGCGCAAAGGGCAGTGACTTAATGAACGGTATTACTTTTACACAGGTGAAAGAAAAGTTATTACTGCTCATTAATGACCATTACCCAGAATTCATTATCAAATAGTATTTCACTCAAAATCCGCTTCAAATAAATCAAAATTCAAACTCAGGCCTTAATTCACTTTAATAAGGCCTATCTTCGTCTGCCTCACTTTTCCACCAAAATAGCCTCATGAATAAACACGAGCGAGTAACATCAACCGAACTAGCTCAATAATCTGAATAGCATTACCTTCATTGAAAAAAACACAATAAAGTAAACTTATTTATTGCAAATGATAATCGTTATCATTAGTATTCACACCAAGTAATTTATCTCTCTATTTTCTATTAGGAATAACAATGAAGTATTCACCTTTGTGCATAGCTATTATCGTTGGCTTAACGCCTTTCTCATCAAATGCCAATAAAGGTTCTGGTAATAATACCGCCGTTGAAGTTATTGAAGTAAAAGGCAGTTACTTTAATGACTATACCGTTGATGAAGCAAACGGTGCCATGCGTGGAGATATCTCTTTATTAGAAACATCGCAGTCGGTCACGGTAATTCCAAACTCGGTTATAACAGAACAGCTTGCAACAACTTTAGGCGAAGTATTAACAAACGACGCAAGTTTGACCGCAGGTTCAAAGCAACGTAATCGTGAAGTGTTCAATTTACGAGGATTTTCATTAAGCTCTTCAAATGGATACCTTAGAGATGGTCATCAGCATTGGTCGCATTACCAACAACCTATAGAAATACTAGAAAACATTGAAGTCATTAAAGGTCCTTCAAGCATCTTATATGGTCAATCTGGGCCCGGTGGCCTAGTGAATATGGTCACCAAAAAGCCAACAACAAAAACATTATTTACGATAGGCGCTGATATTGACCAAGAAGGTTCAAGTCGATTAACGCTAGATGCTGGAGGAGCATTAACAGACGATGAGTCATTACGTTATAGAGGTGTACTCGTTAAACAAGATGCTAAGTACCAACGCGAATACCAAAATGATGAACAACGTGAACGCGATCGTTTTCTAGGTGCTTTAGTGGTTGATTATGACATTTCAGGCAATGCAATGGTACGTGTTCATTATGACCGCACAGATGATGAAGCAGGTTTAGATACAGGTGCTTGGTTAGACGAAAAAGGCAATGTGATCGGTAACGAGAAAACCATTCGTGATATGTCTTGGGCATTTACCGATATTACCGTTGAAAACATAGGTGTTGATTTCAATTATGCCTTGAATGATCAATGGCAGGTTGAGCTAGGTTACAACGAACAAAACTTTAAACGTCAACGTTTTGAGTCATCACCGAAAAAAACATCAACGTTTACAGAAGGCGATACATATACATCAAAACCCTATGACCGCTTTGATGATTGGCAGTTTAAAACCGCTTTTATTGATTTTACGGGTGCGTTCACGTTAGCAAATGTTGAACATCAGCTGTTAATTGGCGCTAATTCTTTAGATTATTACTATGGACAACTTAAAGTAAATGGTGAATCGATTGACTACTCTTCCGAGCAACTAGAGCCTAGCCGCCCAGATATTAGCTACAAAAATGACGACTCACTCTACACTAGCCAATATGATTATTATGGCATTTATATACAAGATTTAATGACCATTAACGATCAATGGCAAGTATCTATAGGTGGTCGTTACGACAAACAAAAGAAAGAAAATGCCAATAATGAATCATTCTTGCCTAAAGCAGGTGTTCTATTTCACCCTGATGAACACACAACTTTCTACGCCAGCTACTCGGAAGGATTTGAGCCCCAAAGTAGTGAAAAATTAGAAAATGATCGAGATATTAATAATGGAATGAAGCTCGAAGCGATGACTTCGGAACAAATGGAAGTCGGTGCAAAATGGCAACTATTCGATGAGCGTTTATTAATAACAACTGCTATTTTTGATATTACTAAAACAGGAAAATTAATCTCAGAAGCACTCGAAGGCAACCCTAATTTCGACACGAGAACAGAACAAGCAGGAGAGCAGCGTCATAAAGGTTTTGAAGTGGCAGCACAAGGCGCGATTAACGACAAACTCTTTGTGATGGCATCAGTAATGAACTTAGATGCGCAATACGATAAAGACGAGAATTACCAAGGGAAAACGCCTGTTGATGCGCCTGAATGGTCGGCGTCGATTTGGTCTCGCTATGAATTTAGCGATCAATTTGCCATTAATGCGGGTGCATTTTATGAAGGTGAACGCTTTGCTGACAGTGATAACACCATAACAAAAGGTGCTTATACACGCGTAGATGTTGGAGCCACATATAAAACAGTTGTTGGAAAACAAGATGTTAACTTCCGCTTTAACATTCAAAACTTACTTGATACAGACTACCTTGCAGGTGGCGGCGTATCTAATGTTACCGCTGGAGATGGCATTAACTATCGTTTAGCCGCACAGATTTCATTCTAAATTATTATCAATGAGTAAAAGCAGAAGTAACAAAAGCAAATTTGCTACTTCTGCATAGATTAAAAATTCTTATGAAAATAAACAAAAACACTCTGAGTTTTTCACGACTCATTCATATTTATGTGTCGATGGCATTGTTGACTTTATTGCTCTTTTTTTCAGTGACTGGAATTACGTTGAATCATCCAGAGTGGTTTAGCGAGAACAAAGCGGAGATTAATGAAAAGGAACTAACAGTTGATTTTATGCTTCTTGAGAATCCGCCTTTGTCTCCTCAACAAATTGTTAATGTGTCGGAGTTTATAGAGCAAAAATTATCAGTCTCGTTAAGTAAAGCTGTTATCGAAAGTACAGAAGACGAGTTATTTTACAGCCTTAAAAAAGCAGGAAAAAACACCTCCATTACAGTCGATTTAGCCAGTGGAGAACTGTTTTTTGAACATACCGATTATGGGTGGTGGGCGCTGATGAATGATTTACATAAAGGAAGAAACACCAGTATTTTTTGGGGATGGATTATTGATATAACCAGCGTTCTTTGTATTGTTTTCGCCCTCAGTGGTTTTATTTTAGCGATGCCACAGAGACGATTTAATCGGACATTAACCGTCAGTTTAACTGTTACCGTTGCCATGATCATGACGTCAATATTATGGGCTTAATAAACTTAACATCATCACGCTTATTAGGTGATCAAATAAAGGAACTTGCATGAAATTGAAAACACTTGGCTTAACACTTTTTTTTCTAACTTTTATAAATTTTACCGTTGTTGCTAACCCAAATAGCTCGACACCAACAACGCTGAATATTGAGCTGACATTAAAGCAACAACTTGGTGAGTATCATCCACCTTATGTTGCTAGTTGGATTGAAAATTCACAAGGGAAACCTGTACGTACACTTTTACTTTGGCGTGAACAAGCTAAATGGCTAAAAGACATTCGTCGATGGTGGAGAAAAGTAGGTAAGAAAGATGCTGAACTTGTTGACGGGATAACTTCAGCAACAAGAATTACTGGCAAATACCCTCTGTCGTTTTTGGCGGAAAACGATGAAAAAGCATCACTTAAAAAAGGAAAATATACCTTATTTATTGAAGTGGTCAGAGAAAATGGTGGCCGAGCCATTATTCGGCAACCTTTTTCATTAAATGGAGAAAAATCGACGTTTACACTAGCAGCCACTAATGAAACTGATGAGATCAAATTTTCAGTCACGCCTTAATCATTGAATTAACTTTATTGACTTAATTAACTCAAAAACTAAATACACAAATTTGGAATACTTATTATGAAATTAAAAAAACTTATCGCCTTAACATTAACCTGTGCAATTAGCACACAAGCATTCGCTCATTCTCGTTGGATTTTACCGACACACTTTAATTTGTCTGCTGAAAATGGCGAATGGATCATGGTTGATATTACCGCATCAAATGAAACCTTTAATGTTGATAAAGCAATGGGCGCAGATCTTGTAAAAATCATGACGCCTGATGGCAAAACTTCGAGACCTTCATCTACTTTTAAAGGACACCGTAAAAGTGTGGCTGATTACTTTTTAAAAGAATCAGGAACTTATAAAATCACCAATAACAGTAATGCAGCCTACATGACCACATATGAGATTGACGGTGATCGCAAAAGGTTATCGGCTAATAAAGCAGATCGTGGTGGTAAATTACCAAAAAATGCCAAAGCAGTCCAAACCAGTTATCGTTACTCAAGAGTAGAAAGCTATGTAACGATGAATACACCGAGTAATAACTTTAAAACTGACGGAAAATTACTTGAGTTAGTTCCCGTTACTCATCCATCTGACATCGCTGAAAATGAAAAGGTAACATTTGCGTTTTTATTCAATGGTAAAGCACAAAAAAATGTCTCGGTAGAAATTACCGCTGATGGCGTTCGTTATAGGAATGACCCAAAAACGTTAAAGTTGCTCTCTGATGCAAAAGGCGAAATCACTTTTACACCTCAGCATGCGGGGCGATATTTATTAGTTGCTGAGCATGAAGAGAATACACCAAAATCAGCTTTAGCAGATAAACAAATGGGCAGTGTGTTTTTAACGTTTGAAGCTCAACTTAATTAACTATTTATGTCGCAGCTATAACAACTTCAATAATTGCTTTAAGGTGCGCTGACTTGCACCTTGGTTCTCAGTCACAACGCGGTGAGCACTTTCCCCGAGTGCTTGCTGCGTTTCTTCTGACATTAAAATTGCGTCGATTTCATGAAATAACTCATCCGCCATGTTTCTATCATCCGAATCACCTTTATCCGAGAGCTGAACAATGCCTTTTTCTGCGATGAGTTGCTGCATTACTTCAACAAAGTTACTCATATTGGGACCAACGACAATAGGCTTTTTAAATAATGCAGGTTCTAGTGGATTATGCCCGCCAATGTCTGAGAAACTACCTCCCATTGTTACTACACTTGCTAAAGCACACGTGGGTAACAATTCACCTAAACTATCAAGTAGCCAAATTTGTTTCTCACGGGTAATAGTATCTTGTGTGCTTCGTTGTGCTACAGAATAACCTTGCTCCTGACATAATATTGCAACATCATTAAACCGTTCAGGATGACGCGGAACAATAATTAATAACAACTCGGGGAAGTTTTTTAAAAGTGAAGCAAAAGCAGTTAACGCTATTTTTTCATCGCCTTTGTGCGTACTGGCAACAACCCAAATAAGTCGCTCATCTTCAATAAAAGCAGCAAGCTCTTGCTGTTTTTCTTTTATCGTTTGAGTAACACTGATATCGAATTTTACATTTCCTGATACTTTACAACGAGAAACGTCAGCACCCATAGCGAGAAAGTTGTCATAATTTACTTGGCTTTGACACAGAACTTTATCAAAACTATTAATGGTGGGAGTGATCAACCAAGAAATTTTGCGATAACTGTTCATTGATTTTTGTGACAAGCGGGCATTAATTAATAATAGCTTAAGGCCTTGTTCACGGCTTTGTGCGATTAAATTTGGCCACAACTCTGTTTCCATAAAAACCATCGCTCGAGGTTTCAATTTATTCAAAAAAGCTGCGACACAAAAAGTACTATCAATAGGTAAATAACAATGTTGTACACGATCACCAAAAAGCTTTCTCACTTGTTCTGAACCCGTAGGAGTGAAAGTTGTTACGGTTATAACATCTTTGGGCTTAGCCTCAAGTAACTGTGAGATGAAACTTTTAAGCGCAATAACTTCGCCGACACTCGCCGCATGAACGATAATTCCACCTGATTTTAATTCCCTAGGTAGAAAACCAAAACGCTCACTTAAACGCTGCCTATAAGCATTTTGTTTTATTGAACGTAAAAGAAGTAACAACCAAATAACGGGTAATAAACAAAGAAAAACAAGTCGATATAACATCAAGGAAAATTGATAGCGCACAGAAAAAACTCTCTAGTAGTTAATGGGCGTATTATATACCTATGTATATACCCGTTAAAGCAAACAATAAAAATACCCAAAACTGATTGAGTTTGTTATCGTCTATACTATAAGAATGGAATCAAATAGTAGCTAAAAAGATGAGTCAATTTATTTACAAAAAACGTTTATTTAATCGAGTAGTCGCTTTAACTAGCCTTATTTTTATTGTGCCTTTTTTATCCGCACAAGAATCCGTCCCCCTTTTTGATAATCAACAGAATACAACATTAGTAAAAAAAATCACTGCTGCGAATCCCGTAAAATTCGCGGTTGATGACGATTTTTCATTATCTGGAAATTTTTATCTAGGTGATACGTTAGGGGCTGGAGTCTTACTTCTACATGACTGTTCCCACAGTAGTAAAAGCTATTCGGTACTTGGCGAATTATTAGCAGAGCAAGGTATTAATGCACTTGCTATTGATTTTCGTGGCTATGGAGAAAGCACATCAGAATTATTCTCTCACAAAATCATGAAACACAAAGTAAAGAATATTGTTAGCTATCAAGCAGAAGTCGCGATGCTAAGATCATATTGGGAGAAAGATGTACTCTACGCTTATAATTATCTACGTAGTAAAATTGGTAATGAACAACCTATTTCAATTGTAGCAAGTGGTTGTGCCGTAAATGAGGCAGTGCAAATAGCTGATAAAATGCGTGTTAATAGCTTTGTTATTCTTTCACCTATAATGGATTATATGGAAAAAGAAAATTATAAAAACTTGATTGATATTCCTGCTTATTTCGTCAGTTCAGCGCACCATTCCGATAGTTTTTTAACGGCTCAAGAATTATTTTCTTGGAATGGCGATAGCCGATCTACAACACAGGTGTTTAAAGGTGTTAATCAAGGGCATACTTTATTAAGCCGCAATAAATTTTTAGCAAAAAACCTTGCCACGTGGCTTCGTGGAACAATGAAATAGCCTAAAAAACATTTTACTTTTCAAAAACCGTATCGAGAATAATTGACGAATTTGTCCGCTCGATCCCTTCTAAAGAGCAAACCATATTAAGAATTTCATTTAACTTTTCTAATGTTTGCGCTTGAATTGTCGCTAATAAATCGTATTCACCGCTAATAGAATAAATATGGCTGATGTTGTGAATTTTTCTTAAAGCAATGCAAATGTTTTGCCTTAGATTAGGATTCACTTTTAGCGATACATTGGCAGAAATTAATTTATTGCTGTACTCACTGCCCAATACAATACTATAGGCTTTTATTACGCCACTATTTTCTAGTTTTGTTAGACGATTTTGTATCGCAGTTCGTGAAACTCCTGTTGCTCTCGCAATATCGGAAACGCTAGCTCGTGCGTTGCACCTTAAAATAGAAAGCAGCTCTTCATCTTTTTCTGTGATCACGTTAAATACTCGACAACACGGTTAAAAACCAATTAGACACCAATAATAGTCATTTTAACAGCCTTACATGTCATTTTGCTTAATGAAACAAGCATTAATATCACTAGTGTCACTTTCTTAAAAGTTGGTCTAGGATAATAATACTATTATTATTCGAATCTATTAATAAGGAATTGTTGTGAGCGACCCTTCAAACAACGCAAGTTTTTACGCACATTTAAATGACCAAATTGAGCAAGTTAAAGAAGACGGTTTATATAAAGCCGAACGTATTATTACTACAGCACAACAACCTAATATTGCCGTAGCAACAGGCGAAGCTGTTGTTAACTTTTGTGCAAACAATTATTTAGGTTTAGCAAACCATCCTAGCCTTATCGCTGCAGCAAAAGCAGGTTTAGACGAGCACGGTTTTGGCATGGCGTCAGTAAGATTTATCTGTGGCACCCAAGATATCCACAAGACTTTAGAAGGTAAATTAAGCCAATTTTTAGGCATGGAAGATACCATTCTTTATTCTTCATGTTTTGATGCGAATGCTGGCTTGTTTGAAACCTTATTAAATGCTGAAGATGCCATTATTAGCGACTCCTTAAACCATGCATCGATTATTGATGGTGTACGTTTATGTAAAGCCAAGCGTTACCGTTATGCCAATAACGATGCCAGTGATTTAGAGCAACAACTTATTGCGGCTGATGCTGCAGGTGCTCGTTTTAAATTAATCGCGACCGATGGCGTATTTTCAATGGATGGTGTTATCGCTAACTTGAAAGCTGTGTGTGATTTAGCTGACAAATATAATGCTTTAGTTATGGTTGATGATTCTCACGCCGTAGGTTTTGTTGGTGAAGAAGGTCGTGGTAGCCATGAGTATTGTGAAGTAATGGGTCGCGTAGATATTATTACCGGTACATTAGGCAAAGCGATGGGTGGCGCATCAGGCGGTTACACTTCAGGTAAAAAAGAGACCATTGAATGGTTGCGCCAACGTTCACGTCCTTACTTATTTTCAAACTCGTTAGCGCCGGCAATTGTTAATGCTTCAATCACCGTTATTGATTTATTAGCTGAAGGCGGCGATTTACGTAAAACATTAAAAGATAACGCCAGCTACTTCCGCACAAATATGGAATCTGCAGGCTTTACCTGTGCTGGCGCTGATCATGCAATAATTCCTGTGATGTTAGGTGATGCAAAAGTAGCAAGCGAAATGGCGAGCCGACTTTTAGCTGAAGGCATTTATGTGATCGGGTTCTCATTCCCTGTTGTACCAAAAGGCCAAGCGCGTATTCGTACTCAAATTTCAGCAGCTCATACTAAAGAGCAACTTGATAAAGCCATTTCAGCCTTTATTCGTATTGGCAAAGAAATGAATATTATTGACTAAGGTTGAAGGAAACACGATGAAAGCATTAGCAAAATTAAAAGCTGAACCGGGCATTTGGATGACCGATAGTGAAAAGCCACAATTAGGTCATAACGATTTATTAATAAAAATCAAAAAAACGGCTATTTGTGGTACTGATATTCATATTTATAATTGGGATGATTGGGCACAGAAAACCATTCCTGTTCCTATGGTAGTTGGTCATGAATATGCGGGTGAAGTCGTTGGTATTGGTCAAGAAGTAAAAGGCTTTTCCTTAGGCGATCGTGTTTCTGGAGAAGGTCATATTACTTGTGGTCACTGCAGAAACTGTCGTGGTGGTCGTACTCACTTATGTCGCAATACCGTTGGGGTTGGCGTAGACCGCGAAGGTTCATTTGCCGAATACTTAGTGATACCAGCTTATAATGCTTTCAAATTACCTGATGAAATTTCTGATGATTTAGCAGCGATATTTGACCCTTTTGGTAATGCTGTTCATACCGCATTATCTTTTGATTTAGTCGGTGAAGATGTTCTTATAACTGGAGCCGGTCCTATTGGGATAATGGCTGCTGCAGTGGCCAAGCATGTTGGTGCGCGCCACGTAGTTATTACTGACATTAATGAATATCGCTTGGATTTAGCCCGAAAAATGGGTGCTACTCGTGCGGTAAATGTGAGTAAAGAAAACTTAACCGATGTTATGGCTGACTTAGGCATGACAGAAGGCTTTGACGTTGGTATGGAAATGTCAGGTGTACCGATGGCTTTCACTTCAATGTTAGAGAATATGAACAACGGCGGAAAAATTGCCATGTTAGGTATTCCAGGTAAAGACATGGCAATTGATTGGAGCCAAATTATCTTCAAAGGTTTAACCATTAAAGGCATTTATGGCCGTGAGATGTTTGAAACTTGGTATAAAATGGCAAGTTTAATTCAGTCAGGCTTAGATTTGTCACCCATTATTACTCATCATTTTAATATTGATGACTTTCAACAAGGATTTGACATTATGCGTTCGGGTCAATCTGGGAAAGTTATTTTAAGCTGGGATAACTAGATTTTTCGTTTACTCTCAATGATGTTATAACAAGCTTTGAACATAACAAACAAAAAGCCAGTCCACTCGAACTGGCTTTTTTAATACTAACTCCTTAAAAATTTTAAGGATGAAATACACCATCAATTCGTTATAATGCACTTTCTAAAATCTCTTTATCTCTTAAAAGGCAATATTGTGACAACTCCCGGCAATTTATTTATTCTTTCCGCGCCAAGTGGAGCAGGAAAATCAAGCTTGATCAAAGCATTGTTATCTCAAGAATCAACCCGTTCTATGGAGGTTTCGGTTTCACATACCACAAGAGATCCACGCCAAGGTGAAAATAATGGCGAACATTATCACTTCATTAGCGTAGACAAATTTAAAGAACAGATCGCAAAAAATGAATTTTATGAATACGCTGAGGTTTTTGGTAACTACTACGGCACCTCAGAAACAGCTATAGATTTACAACTTGCACAGGGAATTGATGTTTTTCTTGATATTGACTGGCAAGGTGCACAACAAGTTCGAATGAAAAAACCAGAAGTAACCACTATTTTTATCAGCCCTCCTTCAAAAGCAGAACTGGAAAGCCGCCTCAGAAAACGAGGACAAGACAGCGAAGAAATCATTGAATCTCGTATGGCACAAGCAAAAGCAGAATGCTCACACTACAATGAGTTTGATTACATTATTGTTAATGACAACTTTGACCAAGCATTAACTGAATTAACCACCATCGTAAATAATCAACGCTTAAAGCTTAGCCAACAAGAAATGTATCACCAAAAAATGTTTAATGATCTACTACGCTAGCAACCAGCAGCGCTTGTAAATCGAAAAATAGAAAGCCGCAGCTCCGCGGCTTTTATTATCCAAAACACTATTTTTACATTCATAATTATTCACATTTTTGATCCATTCCTGCATTATTACTAAATCTTTACAGAGTGAAACCACCCAAGACAAATTGCACATAAATACAATTTGCTCTATGCTATTTATTAGTGGTCATTGTGGTTTTAGAGGTCATTTTTGAAAGTATTATCTGTTTGTTTCTGGCTAGCTACATTAGTCTTTACGCTGCCTCTAAATGCACAAAAGATAGAGCAGCTCACCGATGATGAATTTAATATTCTCAGAAGTGATGTACTTAAAGTACGTTCAACCTCTCCCGATAGAGCAATTCCTTATGTCACTGAAGTACTTTCTAAATATAAGGAAGCTTTAAATACCAGACAAACACTACGCTTAACTTACGCTAAGGCCTTATTTCAAATAGAAACAGATATGTTTGAAACGGCATACGACACTTTAGTTCAATGTAAAAATTTGGTCGATAAATTAGAAGAACCCTATCTAAATTATTATTATTATAGCTATATGGGTAGAAATTTTACTGGCTTAGAAATGTACGAGCTAGGTTTAGAAAATTATTTGCAAAGCTATCAACTAGCACAAACTTTGAAAAACATTAATTTAGCAGGTCAAGCTGAGAACAATATTGGTCATGTTTTATTAAAGTTGCACCGTTTAGAAGATGCAAAAAACTATTTTGAAAGGTTTTATAAGTATGGTGTTAAAAATAATATAAAAAGCTATATGGCTACAGGATTAAATAACATCGGCGAAGTTTATTTTGAGCAAGGAAAAATAAGCCTAGCACTCGAAAAATTCACTCAGTCATTAGTTATCAGAACACAAAATAACTACACATTAAATGCTTCATGGTCTCATCATAATTTGGGAAAAGTTTATCTACAAAAAAATCAATTAGCCCTAGCCAGTAAACATCTACAACAAGCAATCAGTATTAGAGAAAAATATGGCAGTATTATGGAATCTCTACTTTCTAAAATAATATTGGCAAAAGTATATTTAGCACAGGGGAATACAAAAAGTGCTCTTGATTTACTCTCCTTTGTTGTTCACCAAGCCAGTAAAAATAATAATTATACAGCTTATACACAAGCTTATGCTGTACTAAAAAATCACTATAAAAAAATAGGTGATTTAGCTAAAGCAATGGATGCTTCAGAACATTTCACTACGAGTAAATTAGAATTAACTGAACGAAAATCCAATTTAGGACTAAGTCACTACATTGCTATTTCTGAGCTAGCCCTTAAAAAAGTAGACATTATTGAATTACAAAAAAAGAATGCTTTGGCGGCAGAACGTGTTCAATGGCAACAAAATAAAATAACTCTTATTTTATTTTCCGTTATTCTTATATCTTTAATAATCCTTTTATTTTTCATAAAAATCAACAATAAGAACAAACAATTAAAACAGAGTATTAAAGACTTATATGCTACACAAAAAGCGTTAGTTGAAGCTGATAAAATGTCAGCGATGACAACGTTAGTTTCAGGAATGGCACATCAACTCAATACACCACTCGGTATAATTATTACCGCCAACTCTATTATTAAAGAAAAAGTCCAAAAACTCGAAAATAACCTCATTAACAAAACACTTGATGTACATGAATTTAAGACTTTTATTGATGAAGCCAAACAGACTATAACCCTATCAGAAAACAATAGTGACAAAGCAGCAAAACTCGTACATCGCTTTAAAATGATATCAACTGGACTCGAAGGCGCAAAATTAACATCTTTTATGCTTAAGTCATTCATGCATAAAAAACTAACCTTATTAGCAAACGTATACCAACGAAAATTTGTCTTTGAAATTGAAGGGAATGATATTGAGCTTGTTAATTATCCTGATGTTTTATTTGAAGTCTTAGAGCAATTAGTAAAAAACACCTTCGATCATAAAAAAGAAAGCACTGACATAGTAGAGTCACAAATTTCAATTAACGTTTCAAGTCAGGGAGTTGATGTCATTTATATCGATAATGGCCCCGGTATTGATGAGCAACTAAGAGAAAAAATATTCAATCCTTTTTTTACCACTAAAGGCATGCAAAAAAGTTTAGGCTTAGGATTAAACATAGCTTACAACGCCGTAATCCATTTAATGCAAGGTAAGCTGAGTTGTGAACATTCAGTAGAGGGAGCAAAATTTATGATCAGTTTACCTATCGTTATTGTGAATGATCCAAACGAATAGAATATTTCGTACAATAATTTCTCAGTATTGAAAGATCTATACCTTGCTTAATCCCTTGTAGGCCAGTAAACTACGGCACTATTTTAAAAATTTTAAGTTGGAGTGATCAGATGGCTCGCGTTACAGTTGAAGGTGCGGTAGAAAAAGTAGGTAATCGTTTTGATTTGGTGTTAATCGCATCTCGTCGTGCTCGTCAAATTGCCACTGGTGGTAAAGAACCTTTGGTTGATCATGAAAATGATAAACCAACCGTAATCGCTTTACGTGAAATTGAAGCTGGTTTGATTACAACTGAAGTAATGAACGTTAGTGATCGTCATGCACAAGTTCAGCAAGATACAGCAGAACTTGCAGCTGTAGCAGCTATTGTTGGCGGCGCTCAACCACAGTTATAAATTATTTAGTCGCCTTTAGCGATTAGATACATCAAACGCGTAATCATTCCTGTAATGATCACGCGTTTTTTATTGTCAGTAATTAACGAATAACGTATTCTGTTAATATCACTAAAAACACAGACTGACGGTAATAATTCCGCTCAGCCTAATCATCAAGGATGTCATGCGTGTACCTTTTTGAACCATTAAAAGAACTTGTTTCAAGCTATCTTTCTAAAGTACAAATTGACTTATTAAAGCAAGCATACCTCGTGGCGCGTGAAGCCCATGAAGGGCAAATGCGCTCAAGTGGTGAACCTTATATCACTCATCCCGTAGCTGTTGCTTTAAATTTAGCCCGAATGAACCTTGACCATGAAACATTGATGGCGGCATTACTGCACGATGTTATCGAGGATACTCCCGTTACTAAAGACGAATTAGCGGAATTATTTGGCTTTACCGTCGCAGAATTAGTTGAAGGGGTCAGTAAACTTGATAAATTAAAGTTTGATAATAAAGAAGAAATGCAAGCGGAAAACTTCCGTAAAATGATCCTTGCTATGGTGCAAGACATTCGCGTTATTCTGATTAAACTTGCCGATCGAACGCACAATATGCGCACACTTGGATCTTTAAGACCTGACAAGCGAAGACGTATTGCTCGTGAGACACTCGAAATTTATGCACCTATTGCCAACCGCTTAGGTATTCACGATACAAAAAATGAATTAGAAGTTTTAGGTTTTGAAGCGCTTTACCCAATGCGTTCACGTGCGCTTAAATCAGCGGTAAAACAAGCGCGTGGTAATCGCAAAGAAATTGTTAATAACATTCAAGAAGAGATTGCCGCACGACTCGCAGAATCAGGTATAAAAGCTGAAATTCTTGGCCGAGAAAAACACCTTTATTCAATTTATCGAAAAATGTTGAATAAAGAATTGATGTTTAATGAAGTCATGGACATTTACGCTTTTCGCGTCATTGTTGAAAACAAAATTGACAATTGTTACCGAGCTCTTGGCGCTGTTCATAACTTATTCAAACCTATTGAAAGTCGTTTTAAAGATTATATAGCAATCCCCAAAACCAATGGTTATCAATCACTTCATACCTCACTCATAGGTCCGCACGGTATTCCTGTAGAGATTCAAATTCGCACTCAAGATATGGACCAAATGGCAGACAAAGGTGTTGCTGCTCATTGGTTATATAAGCAAGACGGAGACGAAAGTGGCACAACGGCACAAATGAAAGCCCGTCGTTGGATGCAAAGCTTATTGGAATTGCAGCAAAGTGCAGGTAGTTCATTTGAGTTTATTGAAAATGTGAAGTCAGACTTATTTCCTGAAGAAATTTACGTATTCACGCCAGACGGACGTATTATTGAATTGCCGATGGGTGCTACCGCTGTTGATTTCGCATACGCTGTTCACACTGATGTTGGTAATTCATGTGTTGGCGTAAAAGTCGATCGTAAACCTTACCCACTAAGCAGAGCCATTGACTCAGGCCAAACTATTGAAGTAGTAACCTCTTCTGCTGCTCGCCCTAATGCCACCTGGCTTAATTTTGTGGTTACCTCTAAAGCACGATTACAAATTCGTACTTACTTACGTTCACAAGAGCAAACTGAATCTTACAGCTTAGGACGACGTTTATTAGGTCATGCACTGGGAAAATTGGATATTGAAGATATTGATCCAGAAAAAATCGATCAAGTTGTCAAAGAAACGGGTAACAAGAACCTTGATGAACTTTTTGTTAATATCGGTTTAGGTAATGCGCTAAGTATTGGTATCGCAAGACGATTAACCGATGAATTCACCATAGATAGTCACGAAGATGATTTAACTGATCCTAACAGTAAAACCAAAATGCCGATTAAAGGCAGTGAAGGTATGTTGGTCAGTTACGGTAAATGCTGCCGCCCTATTCCTGGGGACGTTATTCTTGCCTACCTAAGTCCTGGTAAAGGTTTAATGGTGCATCAACAAGGCTGCAGAAACATTAAAGGCCATGAGCAAGGCGGTTTATTTCCGGTGAAATGGGATAGTGATATCGACCGAGATTTTATTGCCAAGTTACGCATAGAAATTATTAACCATCAAGGCGCATTAGCGGCATTAACGAATGTGGTCGCAAAATGTGATTCAAACGTACATACACTTAATTCAGGCGAGAAAGACTCTGGTTTGTATGCAATTGACATGGAAATAACCTGTCGTAACAGAGTACACTTAGCCGATATTATTCGAAAAATAAAAGTCATGATTGATGTGCAACGCGTAGTGCGTAACAAGTAGTCAATCATGTTTAACAAAATACAATGTAGGAAATATTATGAAAACAATTATCAGTACAGATAACGCACCCAGCGCAATCGGTACTTACAGCCAAGCAGTAAAAGTAAATAATACCGTTTATCTTTCAGGCCAAATTCCACTTATTCCAGAAACAATGACAGTGATTTCTGATGATTTTACTGAACAAACTCATCAAGTATTCAAAAACTTAGTTGCCGTATGTGAAGCAGCTGGTGGCAATATTAACGACATGGTAAAAGTAAATATTTTCATGATGGATTTAGCAAATTTCGCAACAGTAAACGAAGTAATGAGTCAGTATTTTGTACAACCTTACCCTGCTCGTGCAGCAGTTCAAGTTTCTCGTTTACCAAAAGACGTATTGATAGAAATTGACGGCGTGATGGAATTACCTAACGTAGGTTAATTTCAGTAATAAGCTGTAAAGTATATTGCCTCTAAAATTTAGCTGTTACACATAACAGTTAAATTTTAGAGGAAGCCGTCAACGAATGAAGTTATGAGCTTGTATTTTATAAGTAATTAACTGAAGTAGGCAGACAATGCCGTATAAAGTTTAAGTGCGAAGAATATGACACCTGAAAGATTAGAAAGAATAAACATGATGCTCGATCACCGCCAGCCAGATTTAACAGTTTGTATGGAAGGTGTACATAAATCACATAACCTAGCGGCAGTTGTTCGCACAGCTGATGCCATTGGCGTAAGTGATGTACATGCCATATGGAAAAGTGATGAAATGGAAGTACGTGGTGGTAGCGCTGCAGGTAGTCAAAACTGGATTGACGTTCATAATTACAGTAAAACGAAAGATGCTATTGATGCTTTAAAAAAGCAAGGCATGCAGGTTTTAGTCACTAACCTTTCTGAAAGCGCAGTCGACTTTCGTGAGATTGATTACACAAAACCAACGGCTATTATTTTAGGCCAAGAAAAATTCGGCGCTTCAGATATTGCGCTTGAAATGGCAGATCAAGATATTATGATCCCCATGGTTGGCATGGTGCAATCGTTAAATGTTTCTGTCGCTTGCTCGGTTGTATTATATGAAGCACAGCGTCAACGACAATTAGCAGGAATGTATGATAAACCTAGTATTGATGAGAACCGTCGTCAGCGTTTCTTGTTCGAAGGTGGACATCCCATTTTTGCCGAAGCATGTAAACGTAAAGGTTTACCTTATCCGACGATTGATGAAGAAGGGCAAATTATTGCCTCTGAACAATGGTGGGAGCAGATGCAAATGACCCAAGCCGCTTGGAAAGCATTAGACAACTAACCTCGCTTACTGAATTTTTATACGCTTGTAGTTTGGGTAAATAATAAAAAGGATTAAAGCTCAGTGTCGAAAGGGCTAGCAAAACTTGCACAAATATCCATCACCAGCTTAAAAGGTGTTGGCCCTAGCATGGCTGATAAATTAGCTAAAATTGGCTTGATATCACTGCAAGATTTACTTTTTCACTTACCTAATCGTTATGAAGATCGTACACGTATAACTTCTATACGTGACTGTTTTCCTGGTGTTTTTACCAATATTATTGGCGAAATAACAGACAGCCAAATAATCAGTGGCAAACGACGTATGCTACTGGTTACTGTTCAAGATGGGTCAGGCACTGTAAGTCTGCGTTTTTTCCGCTTTACCGCTTCACAAAAAAACAATTTAGCGCTCGGGGTAAATATTCGCTGTTATGGTGAAATTAAGCGAGGTGCTCGTGGTTTTGAAATAATCCACCCTGAATATAAACCACTTGATGAAGACCAGTCTTTAACTCCGGTAGAAGAAACATTAACACCTGTTTATCCAACGACTGATGGCTTAAGGCAAATAACGTTACGTAATTTAACAGAACAAGCCTTAATTAGATTACAACGTGGTCAAGTTGAAGAGTTGTTACCTGATGAGTTTAATTTACAAAACTACTCTCTAGAAGAAGCGTTAGCACTTATTCATCGCCCACCTCCAGATACATCTGTGATCCAATTAGAAGAGGGCAAACACCCTGCACAGCTCCGTCTAATAAAAGAAGAATTACTTGCACATAATTTAAGTATGCTGAAATTACGCCAATCTAGCGATGTGCAAAAATCTGTATCCTTAACAGCAAAAGAAAAAATAAGTGGTGAGTTTTTATCATCATTACCTTTTTCTCCCACCAATGCGCAAGCGAGAGTCGTTAAAGAAATTCGTAAAGACTTAACTCAAGCTCAACCTATGATGCGCTTAGTTCAAGGTGATGTAGGTTCAGGAAAAACCTTGGTCGCTGCACTCGCTGCAATTACCGCAATCAGTGAAGGTTATCAAGTTGCTTTAATGGCGCCAACAGAGATTCTGGCAGAGCAACATGCCATTAATTTCCAAAATTGGTTTGAGCCACTAGATATCAGCGTGGGTTGGTTAGCAGGGAAAACTAAAGCAAAAGCTAGACGCCACGCTTTAGAGCATATAGAAAATGGCAATATGCAGATGATAGTAGGCACACATGCGCTGTTTCAAGATCAAGTTAATTTTCACAAACTAGCCCTTATCATCATTGATGAGCAACATCGTTTTGGCGTTCATCAACGTTTGTCATTAAGGGAAAAAGGCGCCTTCGACGGTAATTACCCTCATCAATTGATCATGACAGCAACACCTATTCCTCGTACTTTGGCAATGACAGCTTATGCTGATCTGGATACATCCGTTATTGACGAGCTTCCCCCAGGAAGAACACCAATAAATACCGTTGCACTTCCCGACACGCGCCGTGATGATGTGGTAGAACGGATTAGAAAGGGCTGCGTACAAGACAAACGACAAGCCTATTGGGTATGTACGTTAATTGAAGAATCTGAAGTATTACAATGCCAAGCGGCTGAAGATACAGCCGTTTATTTACAAGAACAGTTATCTGAATTGAAAGTTGGTTTAGTTCATGGCCGAATGAAAGCGGCTGAAAAACAATCCGTGATGAAATCATTCAAAGACGGTGATTTAGATTTACTTGTCGCTACGACGGTTATTGAAGTCGGTGTTGATGTACCCAATTCAAGTTTAATGGTTATTGAAAACCCTGAGCGATTAGGATTAGCGCAATTGCATCAATTACGTGGTCGAGTCGGTCGAGGTACAGTCGCCTCACATTGTGTATTAATGTATAAAAGCCCACTATCTAAGACTGCAATAAAACGCTTAGCGGTATTACGTGAAAGTAATGATGGATTTGTTATCGCGCAAAAGGATTTAGAAATACGAGGTCCCGGTGAGTTATTAGGCACCAAACAAACAGGGCTTGCTGATTTGAAAATAGCCGATCTATTAAGAGATGCGCACTTAATTCCAGAAGTACAACAACACGCTTACCTTATTTGGAAAAAACACCCACAAAGTGCACAAGCTATTATTCAACGTTGGATGGGAGAACGTGAACACTTTTCGAATGCTTAACTTCCTTTCTATAAAAAGATAAGCATTCGATAATATTAAAGTAGATGTATTATTTTCTAATCATTCTCACAAGACACAACCCCAATAACAAACCAAAACTTATTGTTCCTCCTCCACTTGAACTTTGTACTTTATCAGAAGTTGGTGCTGGAGTTGGTACAACAACTACAACGACAGGTGTTACTTCTACTGTAACGTTACTCGTGGTTTTAATACTAACGCCTGTACTGTCAGTGACGATTAAATCAACGTTATAGCTTCCTGCCTCAGCATACGTGTGAACGGGGTTTTGCACAGTGTTGTTACTATTATCTCCAAAACTCCAAGCGTAAGTGTATTGCTGATCACCCCCTGTTACAGATGAGATAAAGTTTACTACCAATTCATCCGCTGAATGAGAGAATGACGCAGTTAAATCAGAAGGCTCGCTAGAACTTGAAAGTGTAACTGTCGCAGATGCACTATCAGAACTTTGTAAATCTACCCTCATGCTAAAATCAAGTTTTGGTAGAATCAATCCAGACTCAGGCTGTTCTGGTGAGGAATAATCATTAGCATCACTAAATAGACTTGACGCTACACTGTGATCATCTTCCCTAAATACATTTTGATCGTATAAACTAAAAGCTGCATCGTGAATCTGAGCATATGAACTTCGTATGCTTCCATCTGATGATTTGACAAGGTTTTGATCTGCATCAACAACACCTATAAATAACTCGCCTGCATGCTCATCCACTTTATTGTCAAAAATATTATCGTTACGATACCAAACTAAAACGCCGGCATCATAACCAGCATTACTCAAATGGCTATCAACACTAGTATGACTACGTAACTGTACGTAGTAGTTATGTGATAAACCATCAATACTATTAGATAAACGGCTAAAACCATCCAGTGTTACCTGATTTGCAGTTTCACCATCAATCGTAGTGATATCGTTTACACCATTAGTTACTTTTATTTCATCTGTTACAAAACCATATCCGCCGACTGCTTGGTCAGTAATATAGTTAATTTTAATGATGATTCTTTGACCAGCGAAGCTAGAAAGGTCAAATGTTAAATCAACCCACTTTAAGTCACCTTCTGCACCTAATATATCCGCTGAGTTACCACTGACATATTCTCCTATGGTAGGAAAATAAGGGTTATTATTTTTAGTATGATTTCCTTTTATCACCGTATTGTTTACCAACACTTGCAAGTAATCGTAATCTTCCTCAATTTCCCAACGCGCTTTCATCGAGAGTGCAGAGGTGCCTGCTGGTAAGTCGACAGTAAATGATAGGCTGTTTTCTAACATATCGCCTTTATTAGAATAAAACTGATATTCGCCAGCATAAGCAGCAGGGAACTCTAATTGTAATGGTGGCAAATTGACTTTAATTTGGTTAACCGCAGTATGGTCAACCGTACTCACTAAAGAAATATTTTCATTACTTAACGTGCTGAAATCGATTTCATATTGGTTAATCCAATTACCTTGATAGCGTTCTTGTAAATAATCACGCGCTAATGGGCTAAAAGCAGATGGACGAGTACCTGCCGGACTCCCTAACCAGGAACCTGAAGCCATTACTGACCATTCAGATACAGGTGCACCGATATCACTACTATCAATATCGTATTCGTCGAGTAAACCTAAATCATGACCAAATTCATGTACAACAACACCCGGAGCAGCATCGATAGGATTAATGGTATAACCAAACGCTTTAATATCTGATCCAGGAATAGTTGCCGCCTGAGTACCTGCGTCATTAAAAACAAAACTACGATGTGACCAGATAGCATCTTCTGCTAAATTTCCACCACCCGCTTCCTCACCAATACTGGAATGAAAAAGCATAATATGATCAATGATGCCATCTGGCTCATTAACATTGCCGTCTCCGTCAAAATCAAACAAATCTGTTTTATCGTACTCGGTTAAATTTAAGCCATTAGCAACAAGTAGTGTCACAGCCTCAATAACAAGATCCTTAACATTTTTATCGCTCTCTGTTTCTTCGTCATTTCCCCCGTAATAGCTCGCATCATTGGCCGCAGTTACCCAATCATTAACTTGCCCTGCAAAAAAGAATTGTTGTCCTGACTCGTGTTGATAATATTGAAAAGCCGATTCTATATTCTGTCCAGAAGGCCCCTCAAATCCAGTAGAAGAAAATAAAAGCTCATTATAATGTTCCAATGGATAACTCGGATAATACATACCCGTATCGCTTGGCTCTATACCATTATTATCATGCTTAAGGTCATTGAAATCGACTAATATTGCTAAAACATTAACCGTCGTTTCGACTTGAACAGCTGGCGTTTTTTGTAATAAAGAATGTGCCACTTGAGTTTTTTTCAATTCGTTATTAAAACTCATGTTTTCACGAAATTCACGGCTACTGAAACGTTCAGTTGCTGACACTTTTTTCGCTAAGACCGAAGGTAAGGGTTGAGGTTCAAACGATTTTTTAGCTAGATAACTTGTGAGTGCTCGTTGCTTTTGTTCATTGGTTGCGTTTTTCGACAACTCACCTCTTTTTTCTAACCAATAGAGGATCCGTTCTTTATTGATCACACCCGCGTCTGTCGGTGAACGCTGAGAGAGCTTTTTAAATTCATCAATGCTTTCTGCTTGTAACAATAAGCTGCAGCTCAAAATTAACAAACTTATTAAACATATTATCTTCATGTGTTTTCCTACGTATGAATGCTTACTTTGTACAATTTTTAAATGTTGAATTTTTTTTACGGATATACGCTTTTACTGCTTGATGTATATCTTCATTGGATAATGAGGCATCAATTTTACCGCTGGCAATTAACATCTCTTTTAATTTTTCAGTATTTTTAAGTGGCGGAGTTGTTGATTTTTGGCAAATTATTTTATTTTTTACAACCTTTTCATCCACATCTTGAATGCTTAATTGCTCAGAAGTTTGCTGACATCCTTGCAATAAGAGAATGATACCAAATAAATAAAATTTCATAACACCACCGCCTGTTAAAATATTGTTAACCATAATACAGCATATTAATTAACGGATAAAGTTTAGCCGCAACATAAATAACAGCGTATTGAAAACAATAGAACACTGCGCGATAGATAAAAAATATCATCACTTGATTTCAGGTGTTAATAATTCTCAAAAAATGCGGTAAACTGTTAGTAATTTTAGTGATAAGTGAATGTTAGATGCCAGCTCAACAAGATAATCATCAAGAAAATGAGTCAAACGCTTCAAGTGATACCACTACGCATTTTGGCTACCAAACAATAGAAAAAAACGAAAAAGAGTCGAAAGTTGCCAGTGTCTTTCATTCTGTCGCTGCACAATATGATGTAATGAATGATTTAATGTCTTTTGGCATTCATCGTTTATGGAAACGATTCACTATTGATGCAAGTGGTGTACGCCCAGGTAATAAAGTACTTGATTTAGCTGGCGGAACCGGTGATTTAACCGCTAAGTTTTCTCAACTTGTTGGTCGTGAAGGTAAAGTGATTCTTGCTGATATTAACAGTTCAATGCTTAATGTTGGCCGAGATAAATTACGTGATAAAGGTTTAGTGCAAAATATTGAATACGTTCAAGCCAATGCTCAATATTTACCTTTCGAAGATAATACTTTTGATATTGTCACTATCGCTTTTGGTTTGCGTAATGTAACTGATAAAGACATGGCCCTTCGCTCTATATACCGCGTATTAAAGCCAGGTGGTCGATTATTAGTATTAGAATTTTCAAAGCCAGAGCACGAAATTGTCAGCAAAGCTTATGATTTCTACTCATTTAACATACTTCCTAAGATGGGTGAGTTAGTGGCTAAAGATGGCGATAGCTATCAATATTTAGCTGAATCAATTCGCATGCACCCCGATCAAGATACATTAAAAGACATGATGGACACAGCTGGATTCGAACAAACGAGTTTCAAAAATTTAACGGGTGGTGTCGTTGCTCTGCATAAAGGCTATAAGTTTTAATCGTGACCAAAATTAGCTCACAGTTAATGTTTCAACAAACGTTATGTTCAACAATTGAGTTTGCCGTTAATCAAGCGTTGGCGCTTAATATTAATGGTAATAATGTTTTAAGTGCTTTAGAACAAAAAACATTAACCATTTTATTAACTGAACTAGGTTTTCCACTCAGTTTTTCAATTAATGAAAATAATTTTTTAGTCACCAGTTTAACTGAACGCAGCGATTGTACGGTTAATACGAGTGTAAAAACTTTACTCGAACTAAAAAAAGAACAACAGATTACCGAACTGATTAAACAAGAAAAACTTGATGTTCAAGGGGACATAAAAGTGGCTCAGTTGTTTGCAAATATCGCTGAGTCATTAGAAATTGACTGGCAAAGCGAAATAGCTAAACACATTGGCGATATCCCAACGTATAAACTATCCCAATTCGGTAAAAATTTAGCCAAAAAATTCAACTTTGCTACCCAACAAATACAAGCAGACGCTAGCGAATGGCTAGTTCATGAAAAACGCTTAGTTGTTACTTCAAGTCAAGTACATGATTTTAGCCGACAAGTATCCGATATAGCTAGGCAAGTAGATATTATATCTGAGCGTATTCAAAAAATTGCTGACAAAGCTAACATCTCAACTTCAACCTAATTTCCAAGGAACATTGTGAGCAGTTTTCGACTTTATCGCATTATTAAAAAATTTCTCCAATTTGGTGTTGATGAGCTGATCCCAAGCCATCTGCTACCTTGGTACGCTAAACTTATTCGTTTTAGTTTATTCTGGTTACGTAATAAACATAAAGATAAAACCTCTGCCCTTCGTCTTCGATTGGCAATAGAATCTTTAGGCCCGGTGTTTGTAAAGTTTGGGCAAATGCTTTCAACCCGACGTGACCTCCTTACTGATGACTTCGCTAGCGAACTTGCACTTTTGCAAGATCAAGTGCCAGCTTTTGATGGAGATTTAGCGAAGAATATTATTTTGGAGGCCATCGGTGAAGAAATATTTAATAAACACTTTATCGATTTTGATACGCAACCATTAGCTTCAGCGTCAATTGCACAGGTGCATACTGCCACGTTATTACAAAACGGACAATCTCACGAAGTTGTTCTTAAGGTTCTACGCCCAAACATTACTGACATCATTCTAGCTGACGTAAAAGTGATGTCACTTTTCGCTGACATTGTCTCTAAACTCTTACCAGACGGTAAACGATTACGCCCGAAAGAAGTCGTAAATGAATACCGTAAAACCATTATTGATGAGCTTGACCTAAACCGAGAAGCGGCTAATGCAACCTTGTTAAAACACAATTTTTCACAAGGTAATACTAGTGATAATGTATTATTCGTACCTGAGATCTACAGTGAGTTCAGCCATGAAAACGTTATGGTTATGGAACGAATTGATGGCATTGGCGTAGGAGAAATAGAAACTCTTCAACAGCTGGGTGTAGATATGAAATCACTTGCTGAGCGCGGCGTAGAAGTATTTTTCACGCAAGTTTTCCGTGACAGTTTTTTTCATGCTGATATGCATCCTGGTAACGTTTTTGTTGATGCAACTAACCCTGCAGATCCAACATGGATAGCGATAGATTTTGGCATTTGTGGCACATTAAACCGTGAAGACAAACGTTATTTAGCTGAAAATTTTGTTGCCTTTTTTAATAGAGATTATCGAAAAGTTGCAGAACTTCATGTAGATTCTGGCTGGGTACCAATTGATACGAGTGTTGATGAATTTGAGTTTGCAATTCGTACCGTGTGTGAGCCAATATTTAACAAACCTTTAGCAGAAATATCTTTCGGCCAAGTATTGGTGAGTTTATTTAACACCGCAAGACGATTCAATATGGAAGTGCAACCTCAATTGGTTTTATTACAAAAAACTTTACTTTACATTGAGGGTTTAGGCCGTCAACTTTACCCTCAGCTTGATTTATGGCAAACCGCAAAACCTTACTTAGAAAATTGGGTGAAAGAACAAATGGGCGTGAAAGCGGTATTCAAAAAGGTTAAAGATAACCTTCCTTTTTGGAATGAAAAGTTACCAGAAATACCTGATCTTGTTTATGACTATTTAAAGCTAGGAAAAGAGTCTCATCAACAGCAAGTTTTGTTACTGAAAGATATTAAACAACAAAATCATAATAATACTCAAAAAATTGTTTATAGTATTCTAGTGGGGTCCATAACAATCTGTTTAGCGATAATATTTAGCTAACAAATTAACGACGATTAAATGTGGTAAACAATATGATGACAGAGTCAGGGAAACATATTTTAATTGTTGATGATGAAGCGCTCATCACATCACTCTATCAAGAATTTTTAAATGATTATGGTTTTAATTCAATAGTATGTGGAGATGGCGTTTCCGCTCTAAGAGCCTTTGAACAAAGCGAAAGCCCCTTTGATTTAGTTATTACTGATCAAGCAATGCCCAACATGACAGGTACTGAACTTAGTATTGCCCTTTTAGCTCACGTGCCTACCTTACCCATTATATTATTAACTGGAGCCAGCGAAGTAATTCACGCGGAATCAACCAAGAAAATAGGCATTAGGCATATTTTACAAAAACCTGTTAGTTTGCTCACCTTGAAAAAAATCATCGACACTTGTTTAGATTCTTAAATTTGAAATCACTATTTTTTTTTGTTTTTTAACATTTCACGCATACTAGCGACACCCATTTTGGCTGTTTTTTCTTTATGCTCTTGGCTTTTTTTCGTTTCACTTAATTCCCAGCTTAAATCGTCTTGCGGTAGTTCATGCAAGAACCGACTAGCTTCGGTACGAGAAACTTCACCGTATTGTCGACGTTCTTTTGCATAAGTAAATATTAATTCACGTTGTGCACGCGTAATGCCTACATAGGCTAAACGACGCTCTTCTTCAACATTACCTTCGTCCATACTTGTCTGGTGCGGTAGTAAACCTTCTTCCATACCAATCAAAAATACGTACGGGAACTCTAACCCTTTAGAAGCATGCAGCGTCATCAATTGAACTTGGTCAGCATCATCTTCATCTTCACCTCGTTCCATCATGTCACGCAGAGTTAAACGGGTAACTATGGCAGGCAATAACATAGGTTCTTCTTCGTCATCTCCTTCAAGCATATTTGTTACCCAGCTAAAAAGCTGAGTAACGTTCTTCATGCGCATTTCTGCGGCTTTTGGGCTGGGAGAAGTGTCATACAACCAATCTTCATAGTTTATTTCACGGATCATCGCTCTGAGCACTGCAGGGGTATCGCCACGCTCAGCATGATCACCCGTTTCGACTAACCAACGGGTAAATCGTTGTACATGCACTAAACCACGCCCAGTCAAATGCTGCTCAAGCCCTAACTCAAAACTGGCGGCAAACATACTTATTTGACGCATATTCGCGTAATTACCTAATTTTTCTAAAGTGGTTGGTCCAATTTCTCTTCGCGGAACATTCACTATTCTTAAAAAGGCATTGTCATCATCAGGATTAACAAGTACGCGTAAAAACGCCATCATGTCTTTAATTTCACTGCGAGAGAAAAACGAAGTTCCCCCACTAATCTTATAAGGAATACGGTTAAGCATTAACGCTTTTTCTAACAAACGAGACTGATGATTGCCACGATATAAAATCGCATAATTTTTAAATTTACTTTTATTTAAGAACTTGTGACCAATCAATTCTCCAACAACACGCTCAATTTCATGCTCTTCATTTTTTGCTTGAATAACTCGTAACTCTACACCGTAAGCCAACTCACTAAATAAGGCTTTGTCGTAAACATGAGGATTATTGGCAATTAACGTATTAGCACATTTTAGAATACGACCACTTGAACGGTAATTTTGTTCTAATTTGATCAGCTTTAATTGAGGGAAATCTTGACCAAGTAACACTAAGTTTTGTGGCTTCGCACCACGCCATGAATATATAGACTGATCATCGTCACCCACAACAGTTAACAGCCCTTTTTCTCCCGCTATTAACTTTACTAATTCATATTGACTAGCATTAGTATCTTGGTATTCATCAACCAATAGGTACTGAATTTTTTTCTGCCATCGCGTTTTTACTTCTGGAAAATTTTTTAGTAGTAAAGTAGGAATTAAAATCAAGTCGTCAAAATCAAGGGCGTTATAAGCTTTCATGTGTTTCTGATACAGCTGATAAAACTCTGCATACATTGTTGTGTCAGCATCACTCGACATTTTGATGGCTGCATCAGGTAACAACAAATCATTCTTCCAATTAGAAATCATGCTTTGTAATTTGCTCAGTAAGTCTTTATCACCATCAAGTTCTTCATGTGTTAGCTCTTTTAATAAAGACAGCGTGTCTTGATCATCAAATAATGTAAAACCGGGCTTGTAACCTAAAGTTTTAATTTCTTTACGAATAATATCAAGACCAAGTGAATGAAAAGTAGAAACAGTTAAACCACGTGTTAATTTTTTATCCATCATTTTAACTACACGTTCTTTCATTTCTCGTGCGGCTTTATTGGTGAACGTTACAGCTGCAATATTACGAGCTTTGTAATCACATTTCTCGATAAGGTAAGCGATTTTTTTACAGATAACCCCTGTTTTACCACTACCCGCGCCAGCTAATACTAAGCAAGGGCCAGTAACATATTTTACAGCTTCATTTTGTCCAGGGTTAAGTTTCATAGTGATCAGTTTTTATATGATAATTTTTCAGGGCGCTGATTTTACCTTGTTTGATCAGCATCGCATAGATAATTAACCATTGGAAAAATCATTAAATGCATTACAATGAGTCAATTGGTGAACTATGGACAAATATAATGTTTAACGCTAAAAAAATTGAAGAAATTGCAAAACAAGTAACTGATGCTATTCCACCTAAATTCAAAGATATAGCAAATGATATTGAAGAAAAAACCAAAGTCGTTTTACAACGTAAATTATCACAACTTGACGTGGTTTCTCGTGAAGAGTTTGATGTGCAGACACAAGTATTACTAAAAACTCGTGAAAAACTTGCAGACTTAGAAAATAAACTTGCAGAAATAGAAGCAAAATTA
>CAJWBY010000039.1 GCA_913020705.1 uncultured Colwellia sp. | reverse complement strand
ATAAACTTCCAACGCTTTCATCCCTAAGCTTTCAATAAGTTCAATTAATCCAAAGTAACAAGGCGACTCAACAGCAATAACATCACCTCTTTCAGCAACACATTGCAATGCTATTGACAAAGCTTCTTGTGCGCCATTGGTAATAATTAAATCATCATGGTTTACCAGCACGCCTTGTTCTTGATAGCGACAAGCCAAACTCAACCGTAACTTAGGGTCACCATTTACCGGACCATAACTTACCGCCTTTTCAGATACTCGGCTTAGCACTGAGCGCATTAATCTTGCCAGTGCTTTATCAGGTGGATGAGCATGTACAGGATTAGAAATACCTAGCGCTACAGAATCAGGCATATGCACCGCATCATAAACTTGCTCAATTAAACTTCGACAGGATATCTCTGCTGGCTCACAACTCGCCCACTTTGCTCTTCGTGGCAGCAGTGTTCGTGCTTGTTTCGCTTTTAAATAATAACCCGATTGAGGACGAGCAGAAATAGTACCTTGTCGCTCAAGCTCAACATAAGCCTGCTTGACCGTTGGCACACTGATCTCAAATTGTCGGCTTAACTTACGCAAACTTGGCAATTTATCGCCTGCGCGCAAGGCACCAATTTTTTCTTGGTGTTCAACAAAGTCGATAACTTGTTGGTATAAAAACTCCGGTGCTGATTTATCAACTAATCGCATAACTGTATAGGTTGCATTTTCATTTTTCTGTGTATGTTATTAAAACAAAAAATCAGTAAACTGTCTATCCATCAAGATAAACAATTTATTTAGAACGGAAATAAATAACCAATAGTCAGTATTAACAATTAACGAGGAGAGGCACATGACATTCGCATATATCGCAAAAACAGTATTGAAGAAATGGATCACCACATTGTCGAAACGAGGGTTTAGCACTCAACTTGTCAGCCATGAAACTCAAATAGCTTTGTCTTCTCATGTTAATAAAGTGCCTGTTGATAACCAACACTGCGGCATTAAGTAATTTACAAACTTGATAGCGAGAAGTTAGCTCGCTATCCCTTTCCGATTTATTTCATAGGATTGTTATGAACAACACATTTCTATATATCATTACAGTTGTTATCTGGGGCTCAACTTGGATTGCTATCAACTACCAATTAGGCGATGTTGCAGCAGAGGCATCAATAGTCTATCGCTTTGGGCTGGCTGCCCTTATTCTATTTGCTTATTGTAAATACCAACACTTACCTTTGAAGTTTTCATTGCAAAACCATATACAATTTGCGCTTTTTGGCATCACGCTATTTGGCTTTAATTATTATTTGCTCTATTCGGCGCAGCAGCACATTAATTCGGCGCTCACTTGTATTGCCTTTTCAAGCATCATGTTTTTTAACGTTTTTAATGCCAGAATTTGGTACGGCACTAAAATAACCAAGCAAGTTTACTTAGGTGGTGCGTTTGGACTAATAGGTATAGTCACGCTTTTTTGGCCACAAATTAATGACACAAAATTAGGTGCTGAAACACTACTAGGTTTGGGGCTATGTGTTACAGGAACGCTGTTTGCTTCCACCGGTAATATGCTATCAATGAGAAACCAAAAGCTACACTTACCGCTGATGTCGGCAAATGCCTGGGGAATGCTCTATGGCTCAATATTTATGGCCTTGGTGGCAATTGTACAAGGTAAAAGCTTTAACTTTGATTATTCATTTTCTTACGTTAGCTCGTTACTTTACTTATCAATATTTGGCTCTGTCATTGCGTTTGGCTGCTACCTGACATTACTTAACCGTATTGGTACACATAAGACATCTTATGCATCAATTATGTTCCCTGCTGTTGCGGTGATTATTTCTACGATTGTTGAAGATTTCTCATGGACACTTTTTACCGTTACAGGTTTAACCTTTATTGTTATTGGCAATTTAGTGGTATTGGCTCGACCAAAAAAATTAAAGGCAACAAGTAATCAGCTAAATTCAACCAATGAAAAAGATTTAAAAGAATCGATTGAATCGAATTTAAATCAAAAAACTTTGAATACAGAAGCTTTATAGTTAGGTCTACTATTTTCCAAATGGTCAACTTTGTGCGCAGTACACTTATTACTAAGTGCCAATTGCACAACACGGCGCTGAACTCCTTCCTTTTCAGCGCCGTTTTTTAATTCAGATTTCCTTTTTAATACCTTAATAATTCTATACTTTCTGATAACATAGAATTAAATGGATTTAAATTTGGACAATTATGGTTCGCAAAATAATAATAATAATAATTTCGCTCTGGGTAAGCTTTAATCTTTTTGCAGAAAACTTACCTCTGGAAGCCTATGGCAAGTTGCCTGTTGCTAGCCAAATGAAGCTATCCCCTAATGGTAACTTTATAGCATTTGTTAGAAATCATGACGGCAATTCATATGTTGGTGTAATCGACCGTTTGAAAAAAACAACTAAATTCGTCATTAATACTGACAATGAAAAGTATAAAATTGGCTGGTTTCGCTGGGCTAATGATGAAATGTTACTTGTCAGTGCACATTACCCTGTTCATCGTATGTTGCGAAAATATATTGAAGCTCGTTTATACAAAATAAAAATTGATGGTTCAGAAAGAATGCGACAAGTCAGTACGCCTAAAAATGGCGAACACGTTGCACAATTCCAAGATACGATTATTGATATACTCCCTGATGAACCAGATCATATTCTAGTGGAAATAGATTACAAAAGTAGCAATAAACCAGATGTCTATAAAATTGACCTGAGAAGTAAAAACTCACGATCTCGAATCGTCAGAGGTAGACAAGACATTTCTCATTGGATGACAGATCAGCAACACAGAGTGCGCTTGGGTTTTGGTATCGATGAAACTCGAATTTTTTATTCTCTTTACAACCTAAAAACAAAAAAGTGGCAAAGAATTTGGGACTATGAAATATTTGATGCTCCTGATATTACCCCTCTAGGTTTTGGTCTAGATCCAAACGAGCTTTATATTCGCGCCGATTATCAAGGCCGTTATGCAATATATACTGTTGATTTAGCTAAAGATGAGTTACCAAAAACTCTAATTTATGCGGATAAAGATTACGATATCGAAGGCAGTTTAATATATTCAAAACAAACTAAAGACGTTATAGGCGTGTACCATGGTGAATCAGAAAACAATAAAATATATTTCAATTCCACTTACGAAAAATTCCAAAATGCCTTAAACAAAGCTATTCCTGATTCATCAAATAGCATAAGCAGTTTTAGCCATAATGAACGTCAATACATTTTGCATACTAGCAACAATGAAACCCCAGGAAGATATTACTTCGGCGATAGAGATACTGGCGAATTAACACCGCTTATTGATGAATATCCACAGTTAAACAGCACAAATATTATCGGAAAAATTAAGCAAAATTACCCTGCAAGCGATGGCTTGATGATAGAAGCATATTTATCCATACCAAAAAATTTATCTCGCCAAAAAATGCCAGCGATAATTATCCCTCATGGCGGTCCCATGAGCCGAGTATATGGTGGCTTTGACTGGTTTTCAGAATTTTTTGCTAGCCGTGGTTATTTAGTATTAGAGCCAAATTTTAGAGGCTCATCTGGGTATGGCTTCAAATTTGAAATGGCATCGATAAAAAGCTGGGGTGGCGCCATGCAAAACGACTTAACAGACGCTGCAAAATGGTTGACTGACAATTATCCAGTGGACGAAAGTAAAATATGTATTGTTGGAGCTAGTTACGGTGGTTATGCAGCATTGATGGCGGCAGCAAAACAGCAAGATGTTTTTAAATGTGCGGTAAGTTTTGCTGGAGTTTCAGATCTTGAGTATATGATGAGAAAATCTAGAAACTTTACAAATCATAAAGTAGTTAAAAAACAAATGGGAGATGACTCAACACTCCTTCAACAAAATTCACCAATTAATTTTGCTAAAAATATCGATATGCCTGTTATGTTAATTCATGGTGATTTAGATACCATTGTACGTGTTGAGCATAGTCAAAACATGTATGAATCATTAATTAAGCACGATAAAGAAGTTGAATACATTGAGCTTGAAAATGGTAATCATCATTTAAGTATTGAAAAGAATAGGCTTAAAACGTTAGGTTCAATAGCTGAATTTTTATCGAAGAATTTACAATAGAAAATAAAAAGTGATGGTGAAAAACTTCCACTATCACTTTTTAATAAGCCCACTTTAATAGTCGCTTAACAACATTTTACCGGCAATTTCTTTCACTAGCTTTGCTGCTAGCTGCGAGGTCATATTGTCGATGTCTTTGTTCGGGTTGAATTCAACCACATCAGCGCCGACTAGAGGCGTATTAATTTGATGGATCATATTGATAACCTCTCGCGTTGTTAGCCCGCCGGGCTCTCGATGCGAAACTCCAGGTGCAAAGGCAGGATCGATGCCATCGATATCAAGTGATAAATACACCGGATGTTCAAAAACTAAAGGCTGTGATAATGGCCAGTGCCTCATTTCTAACGATTCAACACTAAACTTGGCAATTTGTTGTTCTTGATGCAGGCTCAGTGTTCGTATACCAACTTGTACTAATCGCTCGCAAAGCCCGTCTTCCATTACACGTGCAAAAGGACAAGCATTTGAATAACGATTCCCCTTGAACGAGTCATATAAGTCTGAATGCGCGTCAATATGTAATATCGTTAACTGATCAAAATGTTTACGATAACTTTTTAGCACTGGATAACTAATACTGTGATCACCACCTAAGGTCACTAAGCGGGTATTTTTAGACAACAACTGATCACAGCGTTGCTCAATTGCCACGATAAAGTTTTCTGGCACAGCAACATTAATATCGCCAGCGTCCAGCCACCGTTCAGACTCTCGTAAGTTTATGCCTAACTCAGTTGAGCCATTAAGTGAGCCATGGCTTAGCACGTCGCGAATAACGCTTGGTGCTAAAGCAGGTCCTCGTTCAAATGAAGAATTATCATCAAATGGCACACCTAATAAGGCAACCTTAAATAAATCACTTTTTGTCATTTATTACCCTTTTACAAGCTTTTTATTATCTGTTTATTAGTTAGCGCCAATCGGAGAGCCTGGCGGTAATTTTATTTTCGATACCGGCGTAGATAACTTGTCATGGCTTAAACTGTAATTAATTTGATTTGCTAACAAAGTGAACTGGGCACGAGAGCCTTTATATTTTCTCGTGCTACGTTTATCGCTTAACCATTGTGATAATTCAGTTAAGGTTAAATATACTTCAGCTCGCACTTCAGGCACGACATTTTGGCTATGCCACAACGCTAATAAGTGTTCTACCAATTGCTGGTTTACGCGTTGCTGTACCAATAATGCGGTAGATTTTTCCGCATCTGCTTGTAACGTCGCATCAATAAGCTCGTTAAATAACTGCCCAACAGAAGGGATATCATCATCAAGCATGGTTTGCTGTTGTAACCTCGCTAAACGCTCTGCATTAAGCAGTAATGACAAGGTATGCTTGGCGCTAGCTTCTGCTGCACTTATTGGATCAAACGTTAAACCGGTATTACTAATAAAGCTTTCTCGGTTACGACTGTAGCCATAAGCTTTTGGTGGAATTAACGCGGTAATTTCAGCAGGTAAAGTTAAAGTATCAGGTGATAAGGTTAACAACAGAGCTTTAAGTGCTGCATGTTGCGACTTACCTGAAACCATTTTTTGCTGGTTAGTAAATTCTTTACTTCGCAACTGGTAGCCGTAATCAACACCGGCAATAAGCTTAGCAGTAGCTTCCACTTGAAAACGATGAAAATTATAAATTGGCACTAATACCTGTTCCAGTTCAGACATTGGAGTGCCAACAGGAATACTGTTCAAACCAAAATTTTCTAAGGCAAGCTTTCTAACCTCTAATACTCGAGTTAGCTCAGCTGCAGCATTTTTACCGTTATCCCACAAATGCCCAGTTGCATGCGATCCTGATTTCGGGCGTGCATCTGGATCAGAAACATACTCTAATCCTTTCTGTTGAGTCGATTTAACTAACTCTGCAAGGTATTGTTCTTCTTTCGTTTTTTCAACATCAGCATAGCCATAAGCAATAACGAATTTATCCCAATCACCAATATCTTCTGCGTAAGCATTTTCTAAGCTAATTTGATCGTCTTTAATCGTGATTAACGGGTGTGGATAATCCATAACAGATGCTCGGTCGTTAACACTGGCAGCAAAGTTATGGGCGATGCCTAAGGTATGCCCTACTTCATGCGCTGATAGTTGACGAATACGTGCTAATGCCATTTCTTTCATCGCACTGGTATCGGTATCAGTGGTTTTAAAAGGTGATGTTAAGCCTAATGCAATTAAATAGTCTTGGCGTACGCGTAAAGATCCTAATGTCACATGACCTTTTATAATTTCCCCCGTACGAGGGTCAATAACCGAAGAGCCATACGACCAACCGCGTGTGGCACGATGTACCCACTGAATTACGTTATAACGAACATCCATTGGGTCAGCATCTTCGGGTAACATTTTTACTTGAAAAGCATTTTTATAACCAATTGCTGAAAATGCTTGGTCCCACCAACGTGCACCATCAAGTAAAGCGCTTTTTATCGGCTCAGGTACGCCAGCATCAAGATAATAAATAATAGGTTCAACCGCTTCACTTATCGCGAGGCTTGCATCTTTCTTACTAAGGCGATGACGAGGAATGCTGCGTTGAATTAATGGCTGGTCAATATCACTTGCGTAATCAGCATAACTGTTAGACCAAAATCCACTATAAGGATGGAAAGCGCGGGATTGATAATTGTCGTCAGGTAGTTTAATCAGTGAATGATGAAGGTTTACAGTTATCGCAGTTGAATCGGGAGTTACCGTGCGCAAGTGTTCGCCAGCATCACTGCCTTTATAAGTCACCGTTGCTTCAAGTTCTGTATTATGAGGGAAGGCTTTACTTCGTTTTGCATAAATACCACTGCGGCTTACATCAATACTGAAATTACCTTGTTTACGTTTTTTCAGCTTACTTGATAATTGATGGATGTCAGATAAAAGAAAAGGTGTGTAATCAATTAATACTTTTTCCCCATCCTCGGTTTCTTTAGCAACTGTAAAGCCCCAGATAATCGAACTAGCAAAAGCTTCATCTACTGCCTGCCTTTCTAATTTATTATCTGTATTAGCACGATAATAAGTATTTAATTGACGAAGAAATACCTTTCTACCCACTTTCTCAAAACGAACTAATCGAGTTTCACCAAGTTGGCCTCTATCAAGTCCAATATCATTAGAGCCAACCCCTTGAGGTAAACCACTTTGGAATAAAAAGTCTTGCTCAAACTGGTCTATTTGCAAATATATTTTGCCCTCGTCCTCATCGTGATAAAAAGAAAAGTATCCTTGCTGATGTTTTTTACCTTCAACAAATTCACTATAGCTTTTAACTTCCTCGCTAAACGCGGCTATTGAAAATGCACTACAAATAAATATTAAAAAGAAACGAAGCGTGAATTTCATGATTTTTCCTATTTTATTTTTGGATCCAGAAATATTTGTTCAAGTCAGTCAATTATTTTTGTTATAATTAGCTCGTAGGTAGCATTAATAGCTTTCATTGTTACCTTTAATAATAAAAGAATATAATGAATTAAAATGCACCCGCTATTATCTGCTATTCAATGGCATTAATTAGCTAACAATTTTATGACTCTCTACAAGAGTCTTACTCTAAATCAATTAGGTAACCCGATGCAACGATTAGCACCAGCTTTACGCGAAGATAATGTGCCATTAGACTTAATTTCCCTAATAAAAACCATATTAGCTGCTACAAAGGAAATATCATTTCGTGTCAGCCAAGCTCAACTAGGTGATTTAATGGGCTCAACTTTGGATGAAAACATTCAAGGTGAAGTGCAAAAGAAGCTCGATGTCGTCGCCAATGAGCTTTTTAAAGATATTTTATTAGAATCTGGTTTTGTAAAAGCTATCTCATCTGAAGAAGAAGACACTTCAGTAGCTGGAGAAAAGGATGGGAAGTATCTCGTTTCATTCGATCCATTAGATGGTAGTTCTAATATCGATATCAATTCATTAATTGGCACCATCTTTTCAATTCATGAAGCACCAAGCGATATGGATGCTAGTGACCCTGATATGTTTAAACAAGCTGGTCATAAGCAAGTTGCTGCTGGTTATGTATTATATGGTCCGTCAACCATGTTGGTAATGACAACAGGTAGCGGAACACATTTTTATGTATTAGACCGTACTCACGGAGGTTACTTATTAGTTGAACGTAACGTTCAAGTACCTACTGATACACAAGAGTTTGCTGTTAACATGTCGAATCAACGTTTCTGGAAACCAGAAATGCAAAATTATGTGAGTGACTTGCTCGCAGGTGATACTGGTCCTCGTGGCAAAAACTTCAACATGCGTTGGATTGCTGCAATGGTAGGTGATATACATCGTGTACTTTGTCGTGGTGGTATATTTACTTACCCAGAAGATAGCAGAAACCCGAAACAACCATTCAAGCTACGTTTAATGTATGAAGCGAATCCTATGAGTTTCCTCATTGAACAAGCAGGTGGATTAGCAATGACCAGTGAAGGTCGCATTATGGAAATGGAACCAACCGACATTCATCAACGTGTGGAAGTTATTATGGGTTCTAAAAATGAAGTGGAAGCCTGTTTAGCTTATTATAAGTAAAGGTTAATCTACATACCCTATAAAAAGCTCAATTCGTTGAGCTTTTTTTATTGGTTAAATTTAATATTTCATTCATCTTTTAACGATATAATACTTTCACTATTGGCCTTCCTCCTAACGAAATTTTATGAAAAAAATATTTGAAGTTTTCTGGCGTTTTCTTTTTCTTGGTTGTATCAGTTTTGGTGGTCCAGCCGCACATATTGGTTATTTTCAAAAAATTTTTGTCGCTAAACTTAAATGGTTGGATCAAGCCAGTTATGCAAACTTGATCTCATTAAGCCAGTTTCTACCTGGACCGGGATCAAGCCAGATCGGCTTTGCTATTGGTCTGAGGAAAGCAGGTTTGTTTGGAGGTATTGCCGCATTTGTTGGTTTTACACTTCCCTCTTTTATTCTTCTATACTTTCTAGCTGTTAATATTAATGGTGCTGAACAAGCTTGGGTTAACCATGTCATTCATGGGTTGAAATTATTAGCGGTTGTCGTGGTTGCTGATGCCTGTTTAACAATGTTTAAAAGCTTCTGTACTAATACCGTACATAAGTTCATCGCATTAATAACGGCTATTATTTTAATTATTTCGCCCAATTTCATGACACAAATACTAGTACTCATCTTTGCTGGTGCCTTTGGCTTTTTGGTTAATCAAACCTTAAAGCCTGTCGTGTCTGACCTTGAAAAATCTTCTCCCCTTGTCTCTAATAAACTAAAAGTACTGCCTTTGGGTTTGTTTTTTATGATTCTATTATCTTTGCCATTACTCATTTATGTCGGTGCAGTAAAAGAATCATCAGAACTTGTCGTACTATTCAATCAATTTTACCAAGCAGGTAGCATGGTATTTGGCGGCGGCCATGTTGTTTTACCTTTATTGCAGCAGACTATTGGCGATACATTATCTAACGACACTTTTCTTATGGGTTATGCTTCAGCACAAGCCGTTCCAGGGCCGATGTTTACTATTGCGACATTTTTAGGTGCTGAAATTTTCCTACAGAACCCATTGCTAGGTGCAACAGTCGCGACATTAGCTGTTTTCTTACCTGGTTTTTTATTACTATTAGCTTTTGAAAACACCTGGCAGTCATTAGCTGCAAAACCTAAAATTGCGAGTGCCGTAATAGCAGTAAATGCAGCAGTGGTTGGTTTACTATTCTCGGCGCTTTATCATCCTATATTTACCAGTGCCGTAACTTCAGTAGTGGAATTAATTTGTGTTGTGTTGGGATTTTATTTATTACGAATAATCAAATTGCCTATTATTGTTTTAGTACTGACATTTGTAGGTGTTGGTCTACTGCTCGCTCAGTTAGCGCATTTAAATATAATTTAATGCTGATAATGTCAGCTTTAACTTTTCACAGCTGTTGTTTATTTGCTAAAATATCGCCAATTTAAAACATTGCCTCAATATAAACCGCTAAGACGAGAAATTTTTATGCCTAATTACGCTGTTGGACACAAAACCCCTGATTCAGATTCAATCTGTTCAGCCATTGCCCTTTCATACTTAAAAACCACGTTAGGTGAAGAAACTCTACCAGCACGTTTAGGTGAACTTTCACCAGAAACGATGTTTATTTTAGACAAGTTTGGCTTTGAGCAACCTGAATTAAAAACAAGCTTTGCGGGTGAAGGCATTTACATTGTTGACCATTCCGATCGTATTCAAGGTCCTGATGATATTGATGAAGCTACAATTTTAGGCATTATTGATCATCATAAATTAGGCGATATTACGACTTCTACACCTTTAGAGATTTGGGTTCGCCCTGTAGGTTGTACTAATACAATAATCAAAATGATGTACGATTTTTATGATGTGGAAATTCCGAAAAACATTGCAGGTGCAATGATGTGTGCCATTTTATCAGACACTGTTATTTTTAAATCTCCAACCTGTACCACAGCTGATATAAAATGTGTTGAAGCTTTAGCTGAAATTGCGGGCATTGAAGATCCGAAAGCATTAGGCATGGAAATGTTTGAAGTAAAATCAGCCGTATTAGGTACACCTATTCGTGACCTAGTATTACGCGATTTTAAAGATTTCGATATGCACGGTAATTTAGTTGGTATTGGTCAATTAGAAGTACTAGACCTTGCTATCTTTGATGAAATGAAGCCTGAACTTGTTGCCGACATTGCAAAATTGAAAGTAGAAGGTAACCGCCATACTGTTTTATTATTGCTTACTGACATAATGAAAGAGGGATCTGAAATGTTAGTGATCAGTGACAATGCTGACTTAACTGAAAAAGCTTATGGTAAAGCGACGGTTGACGGTAAACTTTGGTTAGACGGCGTATTAAGCCGTAAGAAACAAGTTGTACCACCTCTTCAAGAGTCTTTAATTTAAAGATTAATATAGGCGCCAATAACATGAATATTAATAACTCTGCACGATTAAGCTATCGATTAATGACTGCTGATGACGCTGAGTTATTATATCAACTTGACCAAGACCCCGAAGTCATGCGCTTTATTAGCGACAGTGTTCCCTCTTCACGGGAGACGATAGAAAACGTTTTGGTGCCCCGTATGCAAGCCTATATCAACCGTGATAAAGGTTGGGGGATCTGGCAAGTAAATATCACTGAAACAGATGAATACATTGGTTGGGTGCTTGTGAGGCCAATGAATTTTTTCTCTGATTCACCTGAGTTTGATAATTTAGAACTCGGCTGGAGATTTTGTCGTTCTTCTTGGGGTAAAGGATATGCGAGTGAAGCCGCTCAGCATATTAAAGATGCTTTATCTGTAAACTCAGAAAATAAGAAATTTTGCGCTATTGCTGATGAAAAAAATTTGGGTTCAATTGGTGTGATGAAAAATATAGGTATGTCTTACGTTAAAACCTACCTACATACAGATCCGTTATTTGAGTGCCAAGTCGCCTACTATCAGATCAATAACTAAACCAACTCATCTTTTTTTTAGTATTATTTAGTAGATTTTGGTTAAGTTTTACTTAGCTCCTTAACTGGTTCACCTTAACTCATTACCTTACTGAGTTCCTTAATTAATAACGCTGGCTCTTTAACATGTAACCATAGTTTTGAAACTTTCTCTGGTAACTGACCCATCGTAGCTAGATACGTTTCCTCTTCATTGAAACATAACTCAATATTGACATTACTTCCCTGACCTAACATTAACCGCTCTTTATCATCTGCTTTGTTCCATTGCCCTTGGTTTATGGCAGAAATATTTTGAGTATCTATAATAATAAAACTCGTAAAAGCATTATTGATAATAAGCTTATCACCTAGTAAATAAATGCTATATTTTTTAGCTACACGATGGTTCGCAGTAACGAAAATAACCATATAAAACGAAAGGCTTGCAAAAATAAAGGCGCCGATTTCACTCCAATCAACCAGTAAAATATAGCTAATACTCCCAGCAATAAAGCACGCTGCTACCAACATCAGCCAATGGCTTGTTTTCTTAGAGTGGGTAACTAATTGACCTATTGATTGTGCATGGTTTCTTGAAAACTTAGGGATAGCGTAGTACCAACTAGCTGGTTCCCAGGACATTGGCAACGCCAACGCAAGATTTTTTTCATCGTCTTTATATTTTTCAAAGGTATGAATTCTTGGGTCTCCTGACAATTTCCTTGCTTGCCACAACCCTTTAACGATCATTACCAGTAAATAGAGTTCAATAATAAGCAATATGCCAATCAACGGATAACGCACATACATAATAAACTCAAAGTATTGCGCTATATCTTTAGGAAAACTATAACGTGCGCATAAGCAACTCAAAGAAAATATCAGTATGACTTTCCATGCATTTTGTTGTCCTGCTTTAATCACCCAAAACCAATGAAGCACAGGTAAGAGAACAAAATAACCAGCAACAGCTAATAATAAGGGAATGAGAGATTGAACCGAACTGTTATAATTAAGGTTCTCGGGCAAAAATTGAAAGCCTAAAACATAAACAATGACGGCTACCATTAAAAATTGCAGACGTTTCTTTATAGTGGTTCGCATAAGGCTCTATATTATTTTTCATGAAAGAATATAAACCTAGTCATACTTTTTACGACTTTATTACAAAGATGATTAAATTAATTTATTGTTCTTTGTTATTCATCAGTTTTAATAATCGTCATTCTTCCTCATCGACGTACAAGGAAGTACTAATGCCGTGATGACATGGATGTCAAAAAGCGGCCATGTGAATGTGATCATGACATTGCCTACATGGATGTAGGTACTTAGTTTTTGTCTGGAACAAAAAACTGACCGTTCATCCTGAACATCGTCATTATTTCACATCCATGTGATCATGACATACCGTTCATCCTGAACATAAAAAAACTCACCGAAGTGAGCTTTATTTACATTAATTATACGCCGTTAAATTTTACAATTAAACGCGTTCAATTACCGTTGCAATACCTTGGCCTAAACCAATACACATAGTCGCTAAACCAATGTTTACATCTTGACCTTCCATAAGGTTCAATAAGGTACCTGTAATCCGAGAACCAGAACAACCTAATGGATGACCAAGCGCAATTGCACCACCATTTAAGTTAATCATATCTTCAGCTTTGTCTTCTAAGCCTAACGATTTAATACATGATAATGCTTGAGCAGCAAAGGCTTCGTTAAACTCAGCTAATTCGATATCAGCTAAAGACAAGCCAGCACGCTTCAATGCTTTTTTCGTTGCTGGCACAGGACCAAAGCCCATGGTTGAAGGATCACAACCCGCAACAGCCATACCACGAATTTTAGCACGAGGCGTTAAACCAAGTTCTTTAGCACGGTCAGCTGACATAACTAACATTGCTGATGCACCATCAGACAACGCAGAAGAAGTACCAGCCGTTACCGTACCGTTTACAGGATCAAATACTGGACGTAAACCGCCAAGCGTTTCAATCGTCGTTTCTGGACGAATAACCTCATCATGCTCAATGAGCGTTAATGCGCCCATTGCATCGTGACCTTGGGTTGCAACAATTTCATTGTCCCAACGACCAGCAAGTTGTGCTTCATACGCTTTTCTGTGCGAACGAGCGCCAAATGCGTCTTGTTGTTCACGCGTAATACCAAATTGCTTACCCAGTAATTCAGCGGTTAAGCCCATGTTACCGGCTGCACGAGAAATATACTTACTTAATGCTGGATCGAAATCAACATCATACATCATAGGAACGTGTCCCATGTGCTCAACACCACCAACGATGAATACATCACCCTGGCCACACATTATATTGGTTGTTGCATCATGCAAAGCTTGCATTGATGAACCACATAAACGGTTAACCGTTACTGCGCCAACTGTTTTTGGAATATCAGTTAATAACTGTGCATTACGCGCAATGTTAAAGCCCTGTTCTTTGGTTTGCTTAACGTTACCCCAAATAATATCTTCAATTAATGAAGGGTCTAAATTAGGGTTACGTACTAATAATTGCTGCATTAAGTGTGCTGATAAACCTTCAGCACGAACATTACGGAAAACGCCAGCTTTAGAGCGTCCCATTGGTGTACGAATACAATCTACAATGACTACTTCTTTCATGATTTTCTCCTTAGCTTATGCTGTTTTAACGTTGTTGGTTTTTACATCAGTATAGAAATAAGACTTACCTGATTTAGCCATTTCTCGTAATCCGTCAGTTACCTGATAGATTTCACCTAAATGTGCATATTTATCAGCTGTTGCGATAAAGTTATCTAAACCTAATGTTTCTAAATAACGAATTGCGCCGCCTCTAAATGGAGGAAAACCTATACCATAAATTAAACCCATATCAGCTTCAGCTGCTGTATCTACAACACCTTCTTCTAAACAACGTACCACTTCATTCACCATAGGGATCATCAAGCGAGCAATAATTTCTTCACTACTAAATTCTTTTTTGTCCGGACAAGTGCTTGCAAATAATGCGTAAGCATCAGCTGAAGCGACTTTAGTAGGACGACCTCTTTTGTCTTTACCGTAATCGTAAAAGCCTTTACCATTCTTCTGACCTAAACGCTGATTAGTATATAAAGTGCTAACAGGATCGTTATCTATTTTTTTCATGCGCGTTGGAAAACCAGCTGACATAACACCTGTACAATGATCTGCGGTATCTACACCGACAACATCAAGCAAGTAAGCTGGACCCATTGGCCAGCCAAACTGCTTTTCCATAATTTTATCAACAGCCGAAAAATCAACACCTTCAAGCATTAACTGACTGAAACCTGCAAAGTATGGGAATAAAACACGGTTGATATAAAAACCAGGGCAATCGTTAACAACAATAGGTGATTTACCCATTTTAGCGGCGTAAGCAACTACAGCGGCAACAGTTTCTTCAGACGTATCTTTGCCACGAATAACTTCAACCAATGGCATTTTGTTTACCGGATTAAAGAAATGCATTCCACAGAAATTTTCTGGGCGCTTAACACTTTGCGCTAATAAATCAATAGAGATAGTTGAAGTGTTAGACGTTAGAATAGCATCTTCATCAAGGTAGCTTTCGACTTCAGCAAGCACCATACCTTTAACTTTTGGATTTTCAACAACCGCTTCAACAACAATATCAACGCCTTTTACACTATCGTAACTCAGTGTTGGAGTAATATTATTTAATACACCAGCCATTTTCTTCGCGTTCATACGACCGCGTTCAACTTGTTTAGTTAAAATGCCTGATGCTGTGTTCAAACCTAAATCTAATGCAGCATCATTAATATCTTTCATGATGATTGGCGTGCCTTTATAAGCAGACTGGTAAGCAATACCACCGCCCATAATACCAGCACCTAATACGGCAGCTTTATCAACTTGTTTAGTTGACATTTTGGCCGCTTTTTTAGCTTTACCTTTAACAACTTGATCTGCCATGAACAAACCGATTTGCGCGGTTGCAGCATCAGTTTTAGCCAATTTTGCAAAGTTAGCGTTCTCAATCAGCATAGCTTCAGTTCGACCTAAAGAAGCAGCGGCTTCAATAGTCTTAACCATCATCATTGGTGCAGGGTAATGTTTACCTGCTTTAGCTGCGATCATACCTTTACAAGTATTAAAGGTCATAATCGTTTCAACGGGACTAAGTTTTAATGCTTCAAGTTTTTGTTGACGCTTTGCTTGCCAATCTAACTTTCCAGCCATTGCTTGTTTAAGCATGTTCATCGCAGCTTCACGTAAATGTTCAGGTGCAACAACGGCATCAAGTAAACCTACAGCCATCGCTGGAGCAGGTTTGAATGCTTTACCTGTAGACATCCATTCAACGGCGTTATCAGCACCAATAATGCGTGGTAAGCGTACTGTGCCACCAAAACCAGGAATAAGACCTAATTTAACTTCAGGTAAACCAATAGAACATGTTGTATCGGCAACACGGTAGTCACAAGCTAAGCTCATTTCACAACCGCCACCTAAAGCAAAACCATTAAGCGCAACGACTGTTGGCAGGTTAATGTCTTCAAATGAATCAAAAACATCTGAACCACCTTTAATCCAAGGAACAAGTTCCTCTTCTGGTAATTTAAACATTTCTAAAAATTCAGTAATGTCTGCACCAACAATAAAGTTAGACTTACCTGACGTAACTAAAACGCCTTTGGCATCTGTACAATTGTTAATAGCAGCAACCACTTCAATATATTCTTTAAAAGTTGCCTGATCGAACTTATTCACTGAACCTTGAGCATCGAATTTAAATTCAACAATGCCGTCATCCAATAATTCGGCAGAAAGGTTTTGACCTTGAAATAACATGCCTAGTTTCCTCGTTTAATGGGATAAAAAAATCGGGTCTGATCTCAATTAAATAATAATTTAATGATCAGTTTTTATAATAATAGACGACTGAGTGTGCCTTGAAAGAAAATTAATTGCAAATTATTTAAACAAGCGTTTTAATTATGCGTTTCATTTTAGTTAAAACTTATAAATAAAATTCTAAAGTGAGCCAAACAGATCGACTATTTTGAGGGATTAATGAGTTGGTGAAACCAAGACTACGTTGAGTAAAATCATTTCCTGAGTCTGCAGCTTTTATTCCAGGCAACATGTGTTGGTGATCAAACAAGTTATTCACTTTTATACTAATGCTGTAATATTGGCTCGTATAATTAGCAGCTATATCAAAAACAAACCGAGAAACAAGCTTAATACCCTGTTCAGATAAGGGATTCCGCGAATATAAATAGGTAGGAGAATAGTAGTTACTTTTAAAGTTAAGCCCAAAATGATTATTCAATGGAAAGTATACTGAAGCATTTATTTTATGAGGTGCAATATCGCCTACACGTGCGTCATCGCTGATCCACTCATTTATCTCATGTTCATACCTTCGATTCGTTTGAGGGTCTGTGTAAGTATAATAAAAGTTACCGGTTATTTTATCTTGTTGATCAAGAAAGTTTGGATACTCAAATCGTCCTCTATACTCAGCACCCCAAATATCTCTAGAACCATCGTTAATGGCTGATTCTCGAATAACATTTTTATATGAAGCAACATACAATGAGAGTTCATGTAACCAGTGTTCTTCTTGCTGCATCAAAATTAATTCAATATTTTTCGCTTTTTCAGAAGATAAGTTTAAATTTGATTTCCGTCCACTCCAACCGCCATATAACTGCTCTGCGGAAGGTTCTTGAAAAGCCTCTCCGTAAATAAGCTTAAACACTGTTTTCTCATTCGCTAATTTATATATCCCCGCTAAACGTGGACTAATAGATTCACCCCAGATACTATTATCATCAAACCGCAGACCTACGTTAAATATCCATGGGAATACATCATAAATACCACCAACATATAAACCTTTATCAGAAAAAGTTTGGCGGTTATCACCAGGTACATTATTTAATGGATGTTCATTGAAGGTGTAAATTTCATCAGTACTGTGGAAGATTCCTGCGCCTTGTCCGTAAGGACCCAGATCAGACGTCGGGGTTGTAGAGCTATATGAACCTGACCAATAACCAGGAATATCATAGGCTTTAGTAACATCACTTTTTTTATAACGCCACCCCATTAATATATTCCATCGTTCATTTAGATGGTATTCCGCGTCTTGCGTTAACTCAATAGCTTCACTGGTCGTATTCCAATGAGTAAAGCTAATAAAAGAAGTGTTATTCATATTATTTTGAAAGTCAGGTTCAGCCTCGGCCCAATTTCCCCAAATTCGATTATCACGATACAAACCTAGACTCTTAACTGATAGCTTTTGATTTACATTGCCTTGATGTTCGACATACAGTTGATTTGAATTTTGCTTCCAAGAACTATTTGCTTGCCCTCTATCAGCCGCATATTGAGCGCCATACCCCTCATCAACTTTCCAATGAATCAGTCCTAGCTTGTAATTTTGATAAGTAACATCAGCAACGATACCTATATCTACCGTTGGATCAGAATAATGATCCATCCTATTTCCATTCACGTTTAAATCACGGATAGGCCCCCAAATGGTTTCACTTTGGTAAAGATCATTACTTAAGAATCCCCATCGATTAGATAGGTCTTCTTCATCACTTGAAAACTTTCGAGCAGAAAAACTATAACGTAAGTCATTAAAGCGACCGTTAGCTGATATTTCTATGCCCTTAGAGTTCCATCGGCCCAGTTCAGCCCTAGCAGTTATCTCGTGTTGCCCATCAATAAAATCATTAGCATTTTTAGTAATAATATTAATGACTCCCATAAAAGCATTAGGCCCATAACGAACAGATGAAGGCCCGTAGAGTACTTCAACGCGAGCAATATTTGATATAGGATATTGTCGACTAACTACAGCGATTTGAGTCCATAGGTGGTTATCAATCACGCCATTAATCATGAAAAGCGTTCGACTTGATGCAGGAGTTCTATAACCACGTTGATAAAAAGTTAAATGTGTTGCGCCGCTAGTTACCACACTATCAAATCCAGGCAAGTCGGCAAGTACTTCAACGAGGCTAATGTAGCCACGTTTCTTAAAATCACTCTCTTCAATAACAACCATTGCCGCAGGAGCATCTGATAAAGATTCTTCAATACCACTGGCCGTGGTTACTTTGACATTCATTAATGAACTCAATGAAAGCTCGAATAGGTCAACTTCTGAGTTTTCATTAGCTTGCAATGAAAAAGTTAAAAATAAAAAAATACTAAAAAAAATTTTAATCGTTAGTTTTCCCATTCGACAACTCAACAAATAATTATTTGATGTTTGCACCTTTTATAAGATAGATGCAGATATTAACTATAGCATTAAATCAGTCGTTTAATAATTTTGAAATGAATTGACTAATAGCTTTGCGATGCGTCGATAGGATCTGAGTTTGAAGCTTTAGTTATGGGGTAAACATCCACTGAATTATTACGACGATATTGTTATTACTTTTCCACGAGAAATAAAGGTAAAATAACTAGCCGAACAATTTATGACTAAAAATTTTAATCACAAAATTCTGAACTGTAATAATTTGTTTAAATAAGACAAAATTTTATAGTCCAAAATTATTGGAAAAAGATGTCAATTAAAGAACACGTAAAAAAGCCCGAAAATTTATTACTCGCTATGGCATTTATTATGCCGTTAATTTTTAGCGTTTGGATGGTTTTACTTAATAATTTTGTTATTGAAAAAGCAAGTTTTACCGGTAAAGAGATTGGTATTCTACAAAGCTTACGTGAAATACCTGGTTTTCTAGCATTTACCGTGATTTATATATTACTGTTTATAAAAGAACAAAAACTAGCCATCGTTTCCTTAGCTGTTACTGCAATAGGGGTAATAATAACGGGGCTATTTCCTTCTGTGATAGGGCTATATCTCACGACCATGATTATGTCTGTTGGCTTTCATTATTTTGAAACCGTGAACCAATCACTCACAATGCAATGGATTGATAAAGACAAAACAGCACACTTTTTAGGTCATTTATTGTCAGTGAAATCAGCCGCATCGTTACTTGCTTTCAGCAGTATATGGGTGATGATGGAAAAATTTTCTTGGTCATATCAAAGTACCTACGCACTCTTTGGAGGACTTGGCCTAGTTCTCACTATTTGCTTAGCACTTTCATTCAAACAATTTCCCGTTAAAGTTGAGCAAGATAAACGTCTTATCTTACGTAAACGTTATTGGCTATTCTACGCTCTCACATTTTTCAGTGGAGCCAGACGCCAAATATTTACAGTGTTTGCTGGTTTTTTAATGGTAGAAAAATTTGGTTATAGTGTTGCTAATATAAGTGCATTATTTTTAATAAACTATGTATTTAATTGGTTGTTCGCCGCAAAAATAGGAAAACTAATTGGTGTGATTGGTGAGCGACGTGTGCTTAAATTTGAATATATAGGTTTGATTACTATATTTATTGCTTATGGCTTTGTAGAAAATTCTAACATCGCTGCGGCTTTATATGTGATTGACCATTTGTTTTTCGCACTAGCAATTGCCATTAAAACGTACTTCCAAAAAATTGCAAAACCTGAAGATTTAGCTTCAAGCGCAGGGGTTAGTTTTTCCATCAATCATATTGCTGCTGTGGTAATTCCAGCCTTACTCGGATTAGTATGGATTTATAACACCTCTTGGGTTTTTTATATCGGTGCAGCTTTTGCCTTTTGTTCGTTGATTTTATCTCACTTGATTCCGTGTAACCCACGTGAAGGTGTCGAGTTTAGATATCAAGAAAAAGATTAACAGAATTGCCTGAAGGTAATAACAAAAAGCCGAGATATAATATCTCGGCTTTTTTTATTATTAAATTAATACTCTAGAAGTTAACGTTACTTGTTATTACGTAAGAACGTTAAAAACTCATCAGAAGGCATAGGTTTAGCATAAAAGAAACCTTGCACCTCATCACACCCTTGAGCGATTAAATGAGCTTGCTGTGCTTCTTCTTCAATTCCTTCAGCAATAACTTTCAAGTTCATTTGTTTACCTAGATTGATAATTGTATCTGCAATGAGTGACTGCCCAGGCTCTGCAATGTCAGTAATAAATGCTCTGTCAACTTTCAAACGGTCGAGTGGTAGTTTTTGTAAGTAGCTCATTGATGAATAACCTGTACCAAAGTCATCAAGCGCAATACTTATGCCTTCTTCTTTTAGCCTTACAAGTGCGTCGATTACTACTTGAGGTTCATCCATTAAAATATTTTCGGTGATCTCTAATTCAAGCTTACTCGGTTTAACATCGTGAATAATGGTTGCTTGAATAATACTGTTAACAAAATTATCTCGTTTAAATTGAGGAATTGAAACATTCACTGAAATTCCGACATGGTCAAATTTCTGCTCTTCTAATACTTTAATCTGTTTACACGCTTGGTTAATAACCCAATCACCAATCTCTATGATTAAACCAGAATATTCTGCTAGAGGAATAAATACAGCAGGTGAAATAAATTTGCCTTCAGCAGTACGCCAACGAAGTAAAGCCTCTGCACCAATAACAGTACCTGTTACTAAACTAAGTTGTGGTTGATACCAAAGCTCTAAACGATTGTCTGCGAAATCAGTACGTAATTGCCTGATCATACCTAAACGCCAAAGCGTTTCATCTTCCATTTCTTGTTTGTAATAAGCAAAATTTTCGTGAGGACTCTTCTTGGCTAAGTTTAATGCAATGTTTATTTGATTAAGAACTTTTACGCCTTGTGAACCAGCACTTTTTTTAGAACATAAGCCAAAACATGCTGTTACCGGTAAACGTTGTTCACCCGCAGTAAACGAATGATGAAATAATCCCATCAAAGTTTCAGGATTTACACATTCTGCAGGACCAATCACACCAAAAACATCAGCGCCAACGCGAGCAAACTGACAATCTTTGCCTAGTTCTCTTAGCCGTTCTGTAACAGCAAGGAGCAATTTATTACCTAAATCTTGCCCTAAACCATCATTAATATCACTAAAGTGGTTTATATCAATTAAAGCTGCAACAAGCTCCGTCTCTTCTGATTGGCTAAAACGGTCGAGTAAGTTTACGAATTCTAAACGATTCGGTAATTCGGTAAGCCAATCGCGATATGCCGCATTTCGTAATTTCTGAAATAAATGAACATTTTCATAGCCGATAGCCACATTAGCTAAAAACACTTCAATGAGCTGTGTTTGAATTTCTGTTAGCTCTTGCTCAAGTTGAAGATAAATAACAGCGCGGTATCCACCACTCGCTAAATACAACACAGCAAAATCATTGCCGTAATTATTTTTTTTCTGGGTAAAGGAATTGCTAAGACGTTCTTGTAAAATGTTGCCATCGATTGAGGATATTTTTTTATCAATTAATACTGCGCTATGGCCAAGCTGTGCTAATACATGCAAACTTAAATCATCAGTTCCTTCAATAATACCTAAACCTCGTGCACAAAAAACACTCGACTGGCTATCACTCAAAAGATTCAGCTGAGTAAGTACACCTTCTGCATATTCGTGAATACGGTGTAATTCCAATAATTCAGCAGCAGCACTAATAATTTTTTCTAAACCAATTCTATTTTGATTAACAGAATGTATTTGTTGGTATGAACGAATTGCAGCATAAACCGTAGTCACTAATTTACGACGAGTGAGTTCTGTTTTAGTTTTATAGTCATTAATATCGTAATCTTTAATAACGCTTTCTTCAGGAGCGTAGCCTGGTTGGCCTGTTCTTAAGACAATGCGTATATCTTGTCTTTGTAATGTTTCTCTAATATGTTTGACAACATTTAAACCGGCATCATCTGTTTCCATTACAACATCAAGCAATACCAACACTATATCAAGGTGTTCTTCAATAAGTTGACATGCGTCTCGGCCAGAGTATGCATGGATATACTCTAAGTTTTTTCCTAAAACGACTATATCGGATAACGCTAATTGTGTAACGGAATGAATTTCAGGATCATCATCGACAATCAGAACCTTCCACGTTTCACCAGTACCATTAGTAAGGATCTCATCTTCATCACTGTCATCGATAAATAAAAAATCGTCATTAGTATTTTCGGAAGCCTGCATATAACCCTCAATTAATCAGCAATAAAACAACTGATTAAGATTTTTTGTTCATCAAATTAAATTATGACTTTTACTTCTAATACCTTACATAATAAAAGTCAGTTGAAGAATATTCAACCTCGTTTTGCAATTAAATTCATAATTCCAGTGAGTTATTGATTTTATGTTAAGTTTAGATGAATAAAGAGAAAATTGCTGATTTAAATTTTCCAGCGTATGCTTAGTTAAAACAGTAATAAAAATAACAGATTAGTTACGGAATTTTTATGAAAGATATAAACGAACCTTCTCCTTCAGAAATAACGGTCAATGATGAATCAAGTACAAATGAAATAGTAAAAACAGAGACATCGACAAAACAAAAGAGTGGGAATAAAAAAAATACGGGTATTTCTTCGCAAATGCAACTTCTAGGCTTGGCCAAAAATTTTGTACTTGACGGTGGTTTAGTGTCTTCAGATAAACAAATGCCTCTAGAAGACAGAACACAAAAAAGAGCACGTGTTTCTGCATTACGAAAACAACAAAATCTTGAAGCGATTATTCAAAAGTCTTTAGAATATTGCTCTAGTACTGAGGCCTCAGATAAAGCTGATCCCGATTGGTTCACCACTTTTACTCAGTTAGCAGAAGATGTTAGCAACGCTACTATGCAGAATTTATGGGCCAAAATTCTTGCAGGCGAAATTTCTCAACCGGGTTCTTTTTCAACTAAAACCCTAAAAACTTTTCGAACGATGAATATTACTGATGCGAAGTTATTAGCAAAGGCTTGTAGTTTATCGGTATCAGATCAATCGAAAAAAAATATCCGGATTATTTCTGGCGCTTATCAAACACCCAGTTTATTTAACTTTTTCAGTAGAAATAGAGAGCAAAATATACAGTTAAGTCAATATTCATTGAGCTATGCTGATCTATTAATTTTGGCCGATAATCATTTAGTCTTTATTCAGGAAACAGAATCGAATCCATTGAACAAAAAAGAAAAGTTAAACTTTAATTTCAATAACATACAACTAACTCTTACGGCAAAAAAACCTTCTTCTGTTTTAAAGTTTTATAAGTTCACACCGATAGGAAGTGAGTTAGCCTGTTTGATTAATGCTATTGGCGATAAAGACTATTTACAGGATCTGAAGAATGAATTGAGCGTGAACTTTTCTATTGCTGAAAAATAAAAAAGGACAAGCTCTTGTTATGCTTGCCCTTTTTTATTTTTAATGTTGAATGTTTAATCTGAAGATATTTAAATACCATCACCATCGGTATGCAAGCCACATTCTCTAGCCATACCAGAAAAACGCGTATCACTTTCCTCCATACCTAAAGTTAATGGGCGCGTACTATGCGTGTCACCAACAGATACATAACCTTTCTCCCATAATGGGTGATACGGCAAGTTATGTTTAGTTAGATATTCATAAACATCTTTATTGGTCCAATCTATAATTGGGTGAACTTTAAAACGGCCACGTAAGATACTCACTACAGATAAACTTTGGCGATGATCTGATTGTTGACGACGAACGCCAGAGAACCATGTTGCCGCATTGAGTTCATCTAAACCACGCTCTAATGGTTCAACTTTATTACGGCGATTATATGCCTGTAAAGAAGTTTCATCTTTCGCCCATTCATCACCGTATTTTGCTTTTTGCCATGCCGCGCTTTCTGTAGCGCTATAGACTTGTAAATTCAAGTTCAAGCGATCAGTAAGTTGTTCAATAAATTGATAAGTTTCAGGAAACAAGTGCCCTGTATCTGTAATCAATACTGGAATATTTGCATCAACTTGCGTCAACATATGCAACATAACGGCTGATTGAATGCCAAAACTTGATGACAAAACAAATTGCGAGGGTAAATTTTCCATCGACCATTCAACGCGTTCAGTAGCAGTTTGCTTCTCTAATAACTCATTCCACTGATTCAACCATGGTTTGGGTAAAGACGCAGGAAATCGATTATTAATCGGTGCCTTTATCGAGGCAATACTTTCACTGCTACTTATAAGTTTAGTCATGAAAATCTCGCTTACTATTTTTCACTTCTGCAATAATACCTACGCGGATAGTGAAGTCGCCGAACGCTTCGTTAGTGTTACGTTCTGTAGACCAACGGGCAATTAGCGCATCCATTTCATCAAGGATATCTTGCTCGTTCAAATTTTCTTTATACATTTTAGGAACACGAGTTCCGGCTAAGTTTCCGCCTAAATGCATATTATATTTGCCAGGACCTTTACCGACCAAGCCAATTTCCGCCAACATTGCACGGCCACAGCCATTAGGGCAGCCAGTAACACGTAAAATAATACTTTCGTCACTAACATTATGCTTAGCTAAAATACCTTCTACGTCAGTTACAAAGCCCGGCAAATAACGCTCAGCTTCTGCCATCGCTAATGGACAAGTAGGAAATGCGACACAAGCCATAGAATCTTTACGTTGTTTTGAAACGGTGTCATTGATTAAACCGTATTCACGAGCAATAGCTTCGATTTGTGCTTTATCTTCAGTTGCCACACCCGCCACAATTAAGTTTTGGTTAGCGGTCATGCGAAAGTCACCTTTATGAATTTTCGCAATTTCAGCAACGCCTGACTTAAGCGGCTTACCTGGGTTATCAAGTAAGCGGCCATTTTCAATAAATAGTGCTAAATGATGCCTGCCATCAAAACCTTCAACCCAACCAATACGATCGCCACGTTCGGTAAATTCATAAGGTCGTGAAGCTTCAAAAGTAATACCGGCGCGTTTCTCAACTTCCGATTTAAATGTTTCTACACCAACACGATCAAGCGTGTACTTAGTTTTTGCATTTTTACGATTTACGCGGTTACCCCAGTCACGTTGCGTTGTTACAACAGCGGCGGCAACATCTAAAGTGTTCTCTAAAGATACATAACCAAAATCATCAGCTTTACGAGGATACGTAGACTTATCGCCATGCGTCATCGCTAAACCACCGCCAACAAGTACGTTGAAACCAACTAACTTGCCATCTTTAGCAATCGCGATAAAGTTCAAATCGTTTGCGTGAACGTCAATATCATTTTGTGGCGGTATAACTACCGTTGTTTTGAACTTACGTGGTAAGTAGTTACTGCCTAAAATAGGTTCTTCAGTTTCTTTACCTTCAGGACCTTCAAGCTTTTCACCGTCTAACCAAATTTCAGCATAAGCACGCGTTTTTGGCAGTAAATGTTCACTGATCTTAATCGCCCATTCATAGGCTTCTTGATGAAGTTCTGATTCAATTGGATTAGAAGTACATAAAACATTACGGTTTACATCGCCAGCAGTAGCAATTGAGTCAATGCCAATGCTGTTTAATGTTTGATGCATTAATTTAATATTTGGCTTTAATACGCCGTGAAACTGAAACGTTTGACGTGTCGTTAACCGAATGCTTCCATAAGACGTACTTTCTTGAGCAAATTTGTCGATAGCTAACCACTGCTCTGGCTTGATTATTCCACCAGGCATACGAGCACGTAACATCACATTATGTAATGGTTCTAATTTTTGCTTAGTACGCTCGCCACGAATATCACGGTCATCTTGCTGATACATACCGTGAGTTCTAATAATATGATAATTGTCAGCAGTAAAACCACCGGTAGTTTGATCTTTTAAGTCATCAACTATGGTGCCACGTAAAAAATTACTGTCTGCTTTTAAACGTTCGTTATCAGCTTGCTTACCTTCAACAATTAACGGCCCTGGACCTGTTAATACGGTTTCTTTGTTTGTTGTCGTCATTAGTAAACATCCTTCTGGAAACGCTTAGCGTTACGTAATTCTTTTAAATAGTCTTGTGCTTGTTCAGTGCTTAATTTGCCATGTTCAGAAATAATATCGACTAAGGCTAGTTCAACATCTTTTGCCATACGGCTCATGTCACCGCAAATATATAAATGTGCGCCACGTTCTAGCCATGCAAAAATTTCGCTGGCTTTTTCGCGCAAACGATCTTGAACATATATTTTTTCTGCTTGGTCGCGAGAAAAGGCTAAATCAATGTTTGTTAATAAACCTGATTTTAAGTAACCTTGCCATTCAACTTGGTATAAAAAGTCTTGTGTGAACGTTTGGTCACCAAAAAACAACCAGTTATCACCGCTTGCTTCTGTCGCTTCACGCTCTTGCATGAATGCTCTAAAAGGGGCAATCCCAGTACCTGGACCAATCATTATCACAGGCGTATCGCCATTGGCAGGTAAACGGAAGTTATCATTGTGTTCAATGAAAACTTTTACCGTGCCGCCTTCTTCTAAGCGTTTACCTAAAAAGCTTGAAGCGCCGCCACTTCTTAAGTGGTCGTTTTCATTATATTCAACTAAACCAACCGTTAAGTGTACTTCTTCTTCTACTTCCGCTTGGCTTGAAGCGATAGAATATAAACGTGGTGTAATTTTGCGTAGTGCATCAGCAAAGTCTTGCGCCGTGATTACAGCTGGAGCCGATTTAACTACATCAATAATTTGATGGTTACCTGCATATTCACGTGCTGAATTTTTATCTTCACTTAATGACAATAAATGTTTGTCTTGTGACTTATCAGCCCAAAAGCTAACAAAATTAACGGCTGTTTGAGTAATTTCTAGTTTTGATGTTAACGCTTCTGCAAGAGATAAACTTGTCCCTTCAATCTCAACTTTATCATCGGCTGACAAGTTCAATGCCGCAATAAGTTCAGCGACTAACGTGGTATCGTTTTCAAACCAAACACCTAAAGCGTCACCTGCTTGATAAGTAATACCTGAGTCCGCTAAGTCAATTTCAATATGACGAACATCTTTAGCTGAATCTCGGCCAGTAATCTTCTGACTTAAACTTAACTCTGCCGCATAAGGTGCTTGTTTGGTGTATTCACTTACCGCGCCAGCTGTTGGCATAGCAACAACATTAGTTGGAGTAGATTCACTACCTAACAATGCTTTAGCTTTAGTAATAATAGTATCTGACCATGCTTTTGCATCCGCGTCGTAATCAACGTCACAATCTACACGTGGTGTAATTTGTTTAGCACCAAGATTACTTAAATATTCATCGAAGTCTTTTCCTGTTTGACAGAAGAACTCATAGCTAGTATCACCTAAGGCCAAGACACTATATTGTAAGCTGTCTAACTTAGGTGCTTTCTTCGATGCTAAAAATTCGTGCAAAGCAATAGCATCATCAGGTGCTTCACCTTCGCCATTAGTGCTGGCAACAATTAATAGGTGAGTAATATTCTTTATACTTTTTGGCTTAAAATCACTCATGCTTTTTAAGTCAACAGTAAGACCTTGTGCTTGTGCTTGCGCAGCTAATGCTTTAGCAACACCTTTAGCATTACCCGTTTGCGAACCAAATAAAATGGTTAGGGTTGCTGCAGGAATAGCAACCGCTGATGGACTAACGTTTAACGATTCCCCTTCAGATTTAGCTGCTAAGTAACCACTCGCCCATGCAAGCTGCAACGGAGAGTAACTGCCAATAGTGTGTTGAAGTGATGCTAGTTGGTCTGCATCTAACATAGTTTTTTGTAAGTTTTGCTGTTTTGGCAACATAAGGTCAATTCGCCCATTTATAAATAATGAATGAATAATAGACCTCCTTCCCTCAGATGAAAAAGAATAGAAATGGCTTTTTTATTCCAAAATAGAATAAGACTATATTTTGAGCCTCCTCCCTCTTTTTTGTTTGAATTTTAAGGTATTCTTTTTCTTGAAATTAAGACAAGGGAAGACCACACTTATTACAAGCTAAAAAAACAGATGAAATAATGGAAAAAGTAGACGCGATAATTATTGGTGCGGGTGTTGTGGGTTTAGCCATTGCAGCGAAACTCAGCCACAAACTCAACAATGTGTTAATTATTGACAAAAATACGAGCTTTGGTGAAGAAACCAGTAGCCGTAATAGTGAAGTTATTCATGCGGGCATTTATTACCCGCAGCACAGTTTAAAAGCTAAATTGTGCGTTAAAGGCAAAGATAAACTTTACCAATATTGTAAAGAGCGAAGTATTCCACATCAACGCCTTGGAAAATTACTGCTTGCCCATGGCGAAATGGAAGAGCAATGTTTAGCTAAAACGATAAAACAAGCTGGACTTAATGATGTTAATGATCTTGTCTGGTTAACTGAAGGCGAACTTAAGAAGTCTAATCCAGAATTACATGCCACCGCCGCTTTACTTTCTCCTTCGACAGGCATAATTGATACCCATAGTTATATGCAGGCACTATTGGCCGAAATTGAGTGTAACAATGGACAGTTTGTTGGGAAGACAACCTTTATTAAAGCAGAGAAAGATAAAGATGGGTTTGTCGTTACTTTAAATAGTCAAGATGAAATCATGCAATTACATTGCGATTATTTAATTAATTCAGGTGGACTTCATAGCACGAGTGTTGCTGAAAATATCATTGATTTAGCTAAATCACATATTCCAATGCTTTATTATTGTCGAGGCCATTATTTTTCTTATCAAGGGAAAAGTCCTTTTACGCAACTTATTTATCCGGTACCTGA
>CAJWBY010000038.1 GCA_913020705.1 uncultured Colwellia sp. | reverse complement strand
AAATATTTCAGGCGTTAAAATATAGCGGCCAATTACCGCCATATTGGTGGGTGCATCTTCTGGTTTAGGTTTCTCGATCATATCAGTCACTCGGTAAATACCATCAGCAATTTCTTCGCCCGATATAACACCATAGCTTTCGGTATCTTCTATAGGCACTTCTTCAATGGCAATAATGCTGCACTGATAACGTTGGTAAAGTTCGGCCAATTGACCTAGTGCTCGAATATCATTGCTGTCTTCTGGCTGCGCACATAAATCATCGGCCAGTACAACAGCAAAAGGCTCATTACCGATCATTGGTTCGCCGGTAAGAATGGCATGGCCTAATCCTAACATTTCACGTTGGCGCATAAATACAAAGTCACAGGAATCCATCACTGTACGAATATCATCTAGATATTTTTCTTTTGAGGTACCTTCTATTTGGTGTTCAAGCTCGTAGTTATTATCAAAATGATCAGCAATGGCTCGTTTACCTCGACCAGTGATAAAGCCGATTTGTGTCATGCCTGCTTCCAAAGCTTCTTCTACGCCATATTGAATTAATGGTTTATTAACAATAGGTAACATTTCTTTCGGCATCGCCTTAGTTGCCGGCAGGAATCGAGTACCATATCCTGCCGCGGGGAATAAACATTTTCGGATGTGAGGTATTGTTGCCATAGAGCTAAAAGTTTCCTTGTCAAAGAAGTTTTGAGTTTGGGTATTTGTATCTAAAAATCATAGAAGCTAAATTAATTATCATTATTATTCAAGCATAAGCTTATTTTTAAACCCATATTTGAAGTCTCATCAATGTGTGGCTATCAGAAGATAGTTGCATAGTATAGAATTCGCGAGAGCAAAAAAACTTATTTGAAATAAATCGATGATTACTGGATAAAACTATCTAGTAAGCTAAGGAAATGCATGATCCCCGTAATTATGTCTGGTGGTAGTGGCACACGGTTGTGGCCTCTTTCACGAAAAAACAAACCAAAACAATTTCTGAACTTGTTTGGAGATAATTCGTTATTTCAAGATACCCTCACGCGCTTGTCTGGTGTAAAAACGTTAGAAACCCCGATTATTGTTTGTAATGAAGATCACCGTTTTATGGTGGCAGAACAGTTACAAGAAAAAGGCATTGAAAATGCCGAAATAGTATTAGAGCCTTGTGCTAAAAACACTGCGCCAGCTATTGCGTTAGCAGCATTACAAGCCCAACAACGAGGTGATGACCCAACATTACTGATTTTGGCTGCTGATCATATTATTCAAGATATCCCAATGTTTCATCAAGCTATTGCGGCTGCCGATATTGAAGCACAACTAGGTCATTTAGTGACCTTTGGAATTATTCCAACAATGCCGCATACGGGTTATGGTTATATCGAAGCTCAGAATAAAAACAGCCCGAGTAAGGTCAATGCCTTTGTAGAAAAACCAGATCTTGATACGGCACAAACTTATGTTGATGCCGGTAATTTTTACTGGAATAGCGGCATGTTTATGTTTAAAGCCTCAACAGTGATAAATGAATTACTGCGTGTGGCACCAGATATTCTGACTGCGTGTCAGCAAGCCTTATCTACCTCTGATCGCGATCTTGATTTTATCCGTGTGGATAAAGACCAGTTTAGTGTCTGCCCATCAGATTCATTTGACTATGCTGTAATGGAAAAAACATCCAAAGCCGTAGTTATTCCTTTAGATGCTGGTTGGAGTGATGTGGGTTCTTGGTCATCATTATGGGAAAATCATTCACAAGATAGCGATAACAATGTCTTGATTGGTGATGTGACCATCCAAGATGTGAATAATGCTTATATACATAGTGAACACCGTTTAGTTACGGTCATGGGGCTAGATAATGTGGTGGTGGTAGAAACCCCTGATGCTGTAATGGTGGCAGATAAACAGCAAGCAGAAAATGTGAAAAAGATAGTTGAAACATTAATGGATCAACAACGAACGGAAGCAACTTTGCACCGAAAAGGTTACCGTCCTTGGGGAGGATATGATTCGCTTGAGCAAGGTGATCGTTTCCAAGTGAAACGAATTACAGTTAACCCCGGTGCCTCTTTATCGCTACAAATGCATCATCATCGTGCCGAACACTGGGTAGTGGTGAAGGGGACTGCCGAAGTAACGTGTGATGATAAAAAGACCATATTAAGTGAAAATGAATCGACCTTTATTCCATTAGGTTCGGTGCATAGATTACATAACCCAGGTCGAGTACCACTGGAAATTATAGAGGTACAATCAGGCAGCTATCTTGGAGAAGACGATATCATTCGCTTGGATGATCGTTATAATCGTGAACAATAAAAATCTGATAATCAAAAAATAACAGGCACGTTAATCGATGGCTCAAGGAAAAATTAGACGTTATGATTCTAAAATAAGTGCACTGTCACGTCTGATTGATAGTGCCATTATTTTGTTAACCTTTTTAGCACTAAGAGATCTATTCAATATTGAGTGGCAGCCCATTTTTGTTTGGGCTTTATTAGTATCTATTTTACTATTCAATTTTTTTGCAGAATCTCATGATGCCTATCGCTCGTGGCGAGGCACTCACTTACAAGAAGAAATTTCTAGTCTTATATTTTCTTGGGTTACTGCCGTTTTTGTCTTGTTTGTCATCGAATTAATATTTATCAAAAATAAGACCTATGCAGATCCATTTATTGCGATTTGGATTGTAATAACACCACTGGAGCTAATTTCATGGCATGCCTTAGTACGGATGATGTTAGGTTTCTTTCGTTCAAAGGGGTATAACACTCGAACAGTGGCCATTGTTGGAGCCACCTCTTTGGGAGCAAGACTGGAAACTGCTTTTGGACAAATGGATTGGAGTGGTTTTCGCTTTGCTGGTTATTATGATGATCGGGTAGACGAGCGAGTTGCGAAAAATGCAAATGGTGACCGTCTTAGTGTCAAGGGAGATATCAATCAACTTATTGCTGATTGTAAACAAGGTGATATTGATACGGTTTATATTACTTTGGCTATGTCTGGTGAAGAGCGAATAAAAGCGATTACTGAAAGCTTGGCTGATAGCACTGCCTCTGTGTATATAGTGCCCGATCTGTTTACCTTTAACTTACTTAACTCTCGTTGGGTTGATTACCAAGGTATTACGGCGATAAGCATTTATGAAACGCCATTTGCCGGAATAGAAAGTATTATCAAAAGAGTAGAAGATGTGGTTCTAAGTTTGTTGATATTGACGTTGGTGGCTTTGCCAATGTTATTGATTGCCTTTGGTATTCGACTTACATCCAAAGGATCTATCTTATTTAAGCAAACACGTTACGGTATCGATGGCGAAAAAATACAAGTATGGAAGTTTCGCTCTATGACAGTAGCAGAAGATGGTGATGCGGTCATGCAAGCGACTAAAGGTGATAGTCGAATAACTCCCTTTGGTGCTTTTTTGCGAAAAACCTCCTTAGATGAATTACCACAATTTTTTAATTCGTTATCCGGTTCAATGTCAATTGTCGGGCCAAGGCCTCATGCTGTTGCCCATAATGAAGAATATCGGATGAAAATCCAAGGCTATATGTTGAGACACAAAGTGAAACCAGGTATCACTGGATTAGCTCAAATTAATGGATTTCGTGGTGAAACAGACACTTTAGATAAGATGGAAGGTCGTGTGCGCTACGACCTGCAATACATTCAAACTTGGTCATTATTATTGGACTTGAAAATTATTTTGATGACTATTTTTAAGGGGTTCAGGCATGAAAATGCTTATTAATAATATTTAATTGATAACTTACTGATCCTAGAGTGATTAATCTGTATTATTGCCAAGATTTCATGTGAAATGTGGCGGGTAATTCAAAACTGGCTTGTCAGTAGCGACTAGCTGTCCTGCAAATGTTGAAGGTTTTCGCTTTTCATACTTTTTGTTGGCAGCTAAAATCTATAGGTTGGAAGCTGCAGGTGTTTCATCAGCTAAGCCGACATCAGTTGCATTAACGGTTCAAGCTGCAGCTGTTCCCGCTGCATTATTCGTATTTTCACCTGCACTACTTGCTTTTTTGGCTTATGTCGCAAATCGACAATAGCTGTTGCGGCATAAAGTAATAATGTTTTTTTAACAAAATCAGGTATGCTTTGGCTATTTATTTAGGGATGATTAAGATGTTCTCAGTGATATTACGTACAAGTTTGCTCTTTTTCATGGTTATGTTATTTACGGGTACAGCGAGAGCCGCTGAACGTTATTTATTGAATGCAGGCGATGTATTGAATATTTCTGTTTGGAATGAAGAAGCACTTCAAAAGCAAGTAATTGTTTTGCCTGATGGTATGATTTCTTTTCCACTTGCAGGTGAATTGGAGGCTCAAGGTAAAACGGTTTCTGAATTACAAACTGCACTAAAACAAAATCTAACTGAATATTTGGCTGACCCAGTTGTGACCGTTTCAGTAACTAGTGTTAGTGGTAATACCATTCATATTCTTGGCAAAGTAACAAACCCGGGTATTTTTGTAATGAACCAACCGATTGATGCGATACAAGCATTAAGTTTGGCTGGTGGTTTATCACCGTACGCTAAAGAAAATGACATTATTGTATTGCGACGCAGCGGAGAGAAACAGCAGGTTTTGTCTGTACGTTATGCTGCAATTAAAAAAGGTCAGGATCTCATTACTAATATTATGCTTAAAAGCGGTGACGTTATTGTTATTCCATAACTAAAGTTGTACATGTATCAATCTTTACTATTATTACTGGCAAGCCTAGTTGCGATGTCAGTTTTACACGCTGCAGAGTGGACAATAACGGCTAATGCAAATCCGTCCATACAGTACGACGATAACGTACTTATGGAGGAAGATAAGCAAGATAGTTTTCATTTTGCGATCAGACCAACTACCGTAATGGGACACGCACTAGAAAATTCAGCAAGCTCGATAAGTGTGGGATACAAAATAGATCGGTATATGTCACTGTCTGAATTAGATACAGAAAATCCGTTTATTCAAGCTCAGACTCAACATCAAACTGAAAGAAGTGAATGGGGATTATCTGCAAGCTATGTTGAAGATTCAACGCGCACGGATGCAGCAGATGATACTGGTGATTTTACTACTCAGTCTATCGTGACCACAAAATCAATTGCTCCGTCGTATAGCTATCAATTAACGGAACGTGATAGTTTATCTGTTAATGGCAGTTATTCTGAAAGAAACTATTCAACAACTGACTATGATGATAATGAAACAAAATCACTAACCACAGCTTGGCAACATCAATATACTGAACGGTTGAGTGGTGGATTATCTGCTGCCGTATATAATTATCAAGCTGATGGGCCAACCAGAACATCGGAGAATGATAATTACAACCTTTCATTAACGGTTAATTACCAGTGGACAGAAGAATGGCAAGTCGATGGTAGGATTGGCGTGCGCCATTTAAAAAGTGAAGATACTGATAGTGCTAGAAATAAAGAAAAAAATACAAATACTGGTTCTGCATTTGATTTTTCTTTGAAAAAACAAGGTGAAATAGACAGCCTAACGATAGGTGCAAATCGAACATTATCTCCTTCTAGTACTGGTGAAGTTGATGAGCAACTGGGCGTCAATATCAATTGGTCAAGAAACTTGAGTGAAACATTAACTGCAAGTATTCGTGCTAGTTATCAGGAGACAACATCGGCATTAGATGATAGTAATGAAAAACGTGAAAATATTAACTTTTCACCTTCTTTACGCTGGCAGTTTGAGCGTAATGTTGGACTTGATTTTAGTTATAATTACCGCCAACAAAATGAATCGGATCAAGATGATGTGGATAGCAATGCGGTAATGTTAACCTTAACTTATGACTGGGATGAAGGCCTACGCGCCTCACGTTAATCTGTAGAGAATACAATGGAAGAAGAAGTAAAAAGTTTAGGGGATTATCTAGATATATTTAGACGGCACAAATATTTAGTGATCATTCCAGCATTAATATTGATTGTTGTAAGTGCTGCAGTAGCTTATTTGTTGCCGGCGACCTATAAGTCAGAAGGTTTGATTTTGATCGAGTCGCAAGAAATTCCTCATGACTTAGTGCGATCAACCGTGACCAGTTATGCCGATCAACGTATTGAAATAATCAAACAACGGATTATTACTACCTCCAACGTTATGCGCATAGTCAATAAATATAATCTATATCCTAATGAGCGCAGAAAGTCCCCCCCCTCGGAGATTGTCGACCTATTTCGTGAAAATATGGTTGTGGAAATGGTTGATGCGACTGTTACTGATCCTAGAAGTGGCCGTTCCAAACATGCCAGCATAGCTTTTACTGTGTCATTTTTGGATAAATCATCAGAGTTTTCTCAAAAAGTTGCTAATGAATTGGTAACCAAGTTTCTCACTGAAAATGTACGTACTCGTACAGAACGAGCAAGTGAAACACAGGCGTTTTTAGAAGAAGAGGCCAATAAATTCCAACGTAAGATACAGTTATTAGAAAAGAAAATTGCTGAGTTTAAGGATGAATACAGTGACAGCTTGCCAGAATTATTACAATTTAATCTGACATCTGTAGAGCGGTTGCAGGATGAACTTACTGTAAATCGAAATCAGATTATGACGCTTAAAGATCAAATTACAACGATGACCTTAGAGCAAGCTAATCTGCAAACTTACTTAGCGTCATCACCATTGATAGGGAATGGGAATGATCGGCAGTCACCATCAATTGAGAGCCAATTAATACAGACTAAAATTGATTACAGTCGTTTAAATGCAAAATACTCATCTAATCATCCAGACGTGATTCAGCTTAAACGACAAATTAAAAGTTTAGAAACAGAGTTGGGGATAGACTCGTCGAATAAAGATGAGCTGACAGTAGAGCTGAGACTAGTTAAGCAACAACTTCTAGAGTTGCAGCAGCGTTATGCCTCAAACCACCCAGATGTGAAAGCGTTGCTAGCCCAAGTTGAAACAATACAATCACAACTCAAAAAACTTGATACAAAAGTATCAGATGTAAAGCTTAGTGATAATAAAAGCGACCAGTTGAATCCTATACACAACCCAATTTATTTACAGCTGAATTCTAAAATTGATTCTTCGGAGCGTGAGACTGTTCGTTTGAGAAGTAGACAAGTTGAGGTGGAGACGAAACTGGCAGACTTTGAGCAGCGCGTAGTACGAACACATCAAGTTCAACGGGCACATGACGATCTAATTCGAGATCATGCCAATAACTTAGCAAAATATAAAGAGTTGCGAGCAAAGCAACTTGAAGCTGAGTTAGCTCAGAATCTTGAGTCCGAGAATAAGGGGGAGAGTTTTACTTTAATTGAGCCACCGCTGGTACCTACTGAAGCTGAAAAGCCCAACCGTCCCAAAATACTTGCAATTGGTGTGGTCGTTTCAATTGGTACCGGGTTAGGCTTAGCATTATTGGCAGAAATGCTGTTTGGAGGAGTGCGAGGTTATAATGAAATTACCCGTATTACCGGACTTGCTCCATTAGTTGTGCTTCCAATAATTACGACAGAGCAAGATTTAAAACGAAAAAAACGCAATCGAAATAGAATGATATTATTGGCCCTTATTTTATTTTTATTGCTGATAGCTAGTTTTCATTACTGGATAATGGATTTAGAAGTTCTATGGTTTAAAGTCATGCGTAAAGTCAGCTTGTTATAATGGATATCATAGGTCGTATAAATAATGGATAGAATTCAAAAAGCCCTAGACAAGGCAAAAGAAAAACATAAACATAAAGCCCAATCTTTGCAGTCACAAACTGACATTGCTAAGCAATCAAAACCAACAAAGGCCAAAGATCCATTACAGCCTCCCATTGATGATATTTCATATACACAGACAAAAATTGTCGAGTTATCGCGTGAATCACTAGAGAGGCAACGAGTTATAGCCGGTTTATATAACAATCCTCAATCAGCGGTGTTTAGAATGTTACGTACTCAGATCTTGAAAAAGATGCGTGATAATGATTGGAAAACATTGGCGATCACCTCGCCGACTGCAGAAGAGGGGAAATCGTTAGTGGCATCAAATTTAGCTGTTGCAATGGCAATGGAACTTAATCAAACGGTTTTGCTTGTTGATATGGACTTGCGTAATCCAAGTATCAATCAATATTTCAGTTTGAATGCTCAGTCTGGTTTAAAAGACTATCTTGAGCAAAATATAGAATTGCGAGACGTATTGATTAACCCTGGTATTAAACGCATGGTTGTATTGCCGGGAGTAGGTAGAGCAGAAAATTCGGCAGAGTTACTATCAAGTCCTAAAATGGCTGAGTTAATAGCAGAGCTAAGAACACAATATGAGTCACGGATTATTATTTTTGATGCGCCCCCCATATTACAGACAGACGATGTGTTGTTGTCGACCAATTACTTTGATGCCACACTGTTAGTGTTAGAAGATGGCAAAAATAAAGAGGCGGAGATCACAAGGTCAATGCAATTACTTGAAGGGCATCATCTGATAGGAACGGTGCTAAATAAATCAGACAAACCACCAATACACCAATATTATTAAGAAATAATTATGTATACCGAACATTTTGGCTTGCAGCAAAAACCTTTTAATCTGGTGCCGGACCCATCATTTTTATACCTGAGTCCTAATCATAAAAAAGCACTCACCATGCTGGAGTATGGTTTGATGAGTCATGCTGGGTTTACCGTTGTGACGGGTGAAATAGGGGCAGGAAAAACCACTTTAATTCGTAGCTTATTAAATAAGATTGATGATGATTGTGTTATTGGTTTGGTTAATAATACTCATGAGTCATTTGGAGAATTAATGGTCTGGGTATTAGATGCATTAGAAATTGAATCTAAGGCGACTGATAATGCAGGTCGTTATCGTGACTATATCAATTTTGTAATAGATCAACATGCGCAAGGAAAACGGGTTGTATTGATTGTTGATGAAGCACAAAACCTTTCAGTGATATCCTTGGAAGAGTTACGCTTGTTATCGAATGTAAATATAGATTCTGACATCTTTTTACAGCTGATTTTGACAGGGCAACCAGAATTGGTTGAAAAATTAAACCAGCCGGAGTTGGAGCAGTTTGCCCAGCGAATTGGTGTTGAGTTTCACCTTGGAACTCTCGATTTTCCACAAACTAAAAAATATATTGAACATCGATTGAAAGTGGCAGGGGCATCACGAAAAATCTTTAGAAAAGAAGCCTGTGCAGCTATCTATTGTTACAGTGAAGGTGTACCAAGGAAAATAAATAACCTGTGTGATTTTGCCTTGGTTTATGCATTTTCTGATGACAAAAAGACTGTGAATGCGAATACCGTGATGGCGATGATGGCAGAAAAAAATACATCAAGAATTATTAAGCCATCTCAAGCTATAAATCCTGACGTTATAAAAGTAAAAGAGTGGTTATTCGAAGCATTCGATATAACGTTAATAGAATTTCATTAAGAATGTGGAAGAAAAAAATTAGTGACGGCTCTTCACATCAATTATAAGTAAATAGCTGCTGCGAATGAAAATAAAATATGCAAGGTGAATTGAGAAGTAAAGCTCGTAATGCAGGAAGCTATGTAGCACTCAGTCATATCTTCACCCAAGCTATTCGTTTTGGCAGTAATTTAATTTTAACTCGATTACTTATGCCTGAAATGTTCGGTCTTATGGCAATAGTTACTATTATTATGACCGGGCTAGCCATGTTTTCTGATATCGGCTTGCTTCAAAACGTAATCCATAGCAAACGAGGCGGAGAGCCTGAGTATCTACAAACAGCATGGACGATACAAATAGTAAGAGGTGTTCTTATTTTTGTCATCGTGCTGGTTATTAGTTTTGCTTTTTACTATTTTGGGCAGCTGGGTTATCTCTCTCCTGAAACATCGTACGGTGATAAAGAGTTACCACTAATTTTAGCTGTCATTTCTGTGATAGCAGTTATAGATGGTTTTAATTCGATTCATTTAATGTTGTTAAATCGAAACCTTGACCTTGCGAAAGTGGTTACCTTAGATGTTGTCAGTCATGTAGCTGGTATTACATTCATGATCATTTGGGCTGCCATATATCATAATGTTTGGGCATTAGTTATAGGTGCCATCGTTAGTTCGGTCGTTAAAATGCTTATATCTCATACTCGGTGGATTGGGCCGAAATGTAGGTTGTACTGGGATAAAACAGCAGTTATAGAAATTATCCATTTTGGGAAATGGATTTTTGTGTCATCAATATTGGGTTTCTTATTAAATCAGGGTGATAGGTTATTACTAGGTGGTTTAATAAGCTCAGAAACACTGGGGCACTACTTTATAGCATTTTTGTTAGCATCAGCATCAAAAGATATACTTTTAAAGTTAATTAGTTCAGTTTTTTACCCTTTACTAAGTAAAGCGGTTAGAGAAAATGAACTGGATCTGAAGAGTGTTTATTATAAACTGCGAATAAAAATTGATGCCATTGCGATGTTTGCTGCTGGCTTCTTATTTGTAACAGGTAGTTTGATAATTGATTTGCTTTATGACTCAAGATACAGCGAAGCGGGTTGGATGTTAGAGTTATTGTCATTATCTCTCATTTGGGTTGGGTGGTTCCTTGCTAGTCAATGTTTCTTAGCAACCGGAAAACCAAAAATTGAGATGATACTTATAGCAATTCAAGTGATATGTTTTTATCTAATTGTGCCTTTGGTATTTTACTTGTTTGGGATATTTGGCACCATTTTAGCTATTTCAGTATTTCCTTTTATCAGGGCAATTGTCTCAATGGTTCTAATGAAGAAATATTTATTTCTTGATATTTGGAGAGAAGTAATCATGATTCCAATGATTTTTATAGGAGCATTCACTGGCACCTTATTAAAGGTTGTCATGGAATGAAGATTACATTTATTGTGCCAGAGTTAAACCTATCGGGAGGTCTTAGAGTTGTTTCTATTTATGCTCATAATCTTACTGATAGAGGACATGAGGTGGTTATTGTTTCTCCCCAAAAAGTTAGACAAACAATAAAGCAAAAAATAAAGTCACTACTCAGTTGGGTATGTGGGAAAAGGGACATCACAAAAGACCTAACCTATTTTGAAAATGTAAATTTTGGTGTATGTCAGGTTGCGGGATCAGGACCAATAACTGCAGCTGATATACCTGATGCCGACGTTGTGATTGCTACATGGTGGGAAACAGCTGAATGGGTAAATAACTTACCCTTAAGTAAAGGGCATAAGGTTTATTTTATACAACACCATGAAACACATGATTGGTTACCGATAGAAAGAGTTGAAAGAACATATCAAATGCCGTTACATAAAATTACTATTGCAAGGTGGTTGGTTGAGCTATTGGAGAAAAAATATAATGCAGCTGATGTTTCTTTGGTGCCAAATAGTGTAGAGCTGAACAAATTTTTTGCTGAGAAACGAGGTAAGCAAAATAGACCTACAATTGGGTTTTTATTTTCAGAAGTATCATTTAAAGGTGTCGGTGTGGCACTCGATGTTATTGAGAAAGTGAGAATGCAGTTTCATGAGCTTAGGGTGATAGGTTTTGGTTCACATAAGCCTGAAAAAATTATTCTTCCAGACTACGTAGAGTTACATGTTCGACCAGAGCAAAACGAGATCAGTAAATTATATGCTCAATGTGATGTATGGCTGTGTTGTAGTCTCAGTGAAGGGTTTGGCTTAACGGTCTTAGAGGCGATGGCCTGTAGGACACCCGTTGTATCGACAAAATGTGGTGGGCCAGAAGATATAATAACAGATGGGAAAAATGGATACCTCTGTGATGTTAATGATATTGATGCTTTGACAAGAGCAGTATTAAAGTTATTTGATTTTAACGAAGTAGACTGGCTAAAGTTCTCAAATGCTGCCTATAAACATGCTCATCGTTATACATGGGATGATGCTGCAACTTTGTTTGAGAGTGATCTTATTAATGCAGTTACTTCTGAAAAGCGGAATCTTGCTCAGGAACAAGTTAATAGCTAGGATCTCAGGTGTAAAACATAAATTTAGAAGGTATGGGGTTTGACGTCAAAAATAATAAAAATGCTCTCATTTAAACTAGTTTTAAGTACCATTTTATTTGTATTTTCATGCAATGTTTATTCAAATAATACTATTTTAGTAGATGAAAATAATGGCTTATTTTCAGTTATTAGTGAACGCGGTGAATCTCAGGTCATTAAGGCTCATTATGTTGCATGGGGTGAAAATTGGAAGTGGACACCTATCAATGTCAAAAAAAGCGTATCTAAAAACAAACAAAGCTCTGCCTTCCAAGGGCGAGTGAGTGGTTTAGGAATAAAATTTGAAAGCAATATAAGCAAAGTTGAAGATGCTTTTGTTTGGAATTATAAGTGGAATTCTTATCAGTTACATCCGAAAGCTATAGGCTTAGGTATTGAGTTTAATATTGAAGATTTAGGTGGCGGAGCCTTTAAAAGTCCAGTTTTACTCCCAAATAATGAAGGCTGGAAAGTTCAGAACAAGGACGGTTCGACTCTTACAATGAAATTTGAACCGTCCTTAGCCGAAGTATATTTTGAGCAAGGAAACAAGCAGCGTATTCGAGCAATGTTCAAAACAGTAAATAATTCGGAATTAAGCGAAACTAAAATGACGGTTAGTACTTCGACCGAATTAAATTTACAAACATTTAGCCAATACATTCAGGATGGAAGGGCTGGGTGGAACGAAAATATACTGCCGTTAAAACGATCACCTACTGACTTATCTTATCTGAATGAAAATCATATTCCTGCTGGTATTCATGGGCGAGTATTGTCTGAAGGTGATAAGTTGGTTTTCAGTGATGGAACACCAGCTTCCTTTTGGGGAACAAATATACAGGGTCGAGCTATTTTTGACACGTCAGATGTGAATATTAAGTTACACGCCAAAAGAATTTCACAGTTAGGTTTTAATCTCGTAAGATTTCATCATCATGATTCTCAGTGGGTTCAGCCAAACATTTTTAAAGCTGATTCGTCAGAGTTATCCCTAACGTCATTAAAAAAATTAGACTGGTGGATAAAGTGTTTGAAAGATGAAGGGGTATATGTCTGGTTGGATTTACATGTGGGTCGAACATTTAAAGTAAGTGACAATATCGATCATTTTGATGACATGCATACTTCCGATGATAATGTGAAATCAGAGGGGTTTAACTATTTGAATAAGAGTATTCAACGAAAAATGCAGTTATTTAATGAGCAATACCTTGGTCACCAAAATATATATACCAATTATCAATATGTGGATGACCCGGCAATAATAGCTCTGCAAATAACTAACGAGAATGATATCACCGAGCATTTCGGGCATAAATTTTATACCACTAATAAGCATCCTATCCATAATGATTTACTTCGAAAAGCTGCTGATGATTTTTCTAAGAAATCTAATTTTGAATTATCGAATGTTTTAAAATGGTCCAAACCTGAAGCCAAGATATTTCGAAATGATTTAGAACACTTATTTAATGAGGAAATGACTGCACATTTAAAACGGTTGGGTGCAAAACAATTGATTTCAACTACGAATTCATGGGGGGGGATTATGGGTTTAAGTAGCTTACCTGCACTCAGTGACGGTGACATGGTTGATGTTCATACCTATGGAGGTAAAAACGAGTTTTTTCGTGATCCCAGCATGAGACCGACATTTTTAGATGCCATTTCAATGTCTCATCTTATAAATAAACCGCTTTCAATTTCGGAGTGGAATATAGATAAGTTTCCTATAGATGAAAGGTTTATAGCCCCATTATTTGTATCGAGTATTTCAAGGTTGCAGGGCTGGGACATCGTTATGCTTTATGGATATGGACAAGAACCTCTCAATAGTCCAAGTATTGCGAGTAGTTGGTCAAGTTATAATGACCCCTCTATACTAGGGGTAATGCCTGCTGCAGCCTTAGTTTTTAGAGAAGGACATGTTGCAGAAGCAAAAAAAGATTATGTATTAAACCTTACGGAAAAAGAATTTTTAAGAAAAAAATATACAGCTAAAAATCTTCGTGCGATTAGAACCTTGACTGAACAGAGTAAAATCGTTGTTCAACTTCCCAGAATTTCAGCTTTACCATGGCTAAATCATAATAAATCACTGGTTGATAAATACATTACAGTCAAGGATCCTAATTATAATTTTCTTTCAGAAGATGCCAGCTATATTGAATCAGACACTAAAGAATTAAAACGGGATTGGAAAAAAGGTATTCATTTAATAAATACTAAAAAAACACAAGCTGCATCTGGAAGAATTGGAAATCAGCACATACAGCTAGAAGATATAAGTATTCATATTGATAATAAATCAGCCGTTCTATCTGTTCAGAGTTTAGATAGTCAAGCTATTCGAAAGTCTAAAAAAATATATATAACAGCATTAAGCACGTCTTTACCCAGCGATAGTGTTAAAAAATTACCATATTTGTCAGAGCCAATAAGTGGATATATTGAAATTCATGCTCCAGAAGGCTTGACCTTAATGAAGCTTGATAAGTTAGGTAGAGAAATTAATACTGATATTGAGTATAACGATGGAGTGTATAAGATAAATTTTTCTGAAATGAAGAATGGATATTGGCTAACATTACATCAGCAGAATATAAAAGACATTTAAAGTTTAATGAATAAACAAAACATACCTTTAGTTAAATAATGCCAAAGTCATGAAAAACGCTCCGGTTTTAGTAAAGATACTTATACTCTCACTACTTATTCCAACAGAGTTATCTTTTGATTTGGCTGGACTTAGGCTCTCTGCCTATAGAGTGGTCTTGCTATTATTAGTGCTACCAGTAGTTGTTCGATATATTTCACTTAAACAGAAACATCGAGCGGATATTTTTATATTATTATTTTCATTCTGGCTCATACTTTCAATGATTATTAATCATGGACTTGAGGGAGGATTAAAGTCGGGAGGTATTATGGCATTAGAAACGCTATTGCCATATTTCATCGCTAGGACATATATTACAAAAATAGAAAACTTACTACCGACCTTAAAGTTTTATATTTCCTGCATCTGTGTGATCGCCATTTTTGCAGTTTATGAGAGTTATACAGGCAGTAATATTTATAAGCAGTTATTTGGTGTTTATTCTGAAGTTGGTGAGCAAAGGATAGGGCTTTTCCGAGCAACAGTCGCATTCGATCATCCAATTTTGCTAGCTGTTATGGCGGCAGTTAGTTTGCCTATGTGGATGACTATTTATGGAGGCAAAAAAAGCTATATAAGACTTGGAGCGCTTATAACTGCAGCGTTATCTTCATTATCATCAATTGCTTTTTTAATGTTGGCGATGCAGTTTGTAGTATATTTTTATCAAAAGCTTCTGTTAATAAGTTATAAAAAATATATTGCTTCATTTGTTGTTGTGTATGCAGTCGTTGATTTAGTAGCGAATCGCAAACCGATTGAGATATTACTTTCTTATTTAACCTTAGATCCTCAAACTGGCTATTTTAGAATCCTAATCTGGCAGTACGGACTAGAGAGTGTATACAATAATCTTTTATTTGGAATTGGCTATCATGAGTGGGTGAGGCTTGGAGACATGCCAAAGAGCGTTGATAGCATTTGGTTATTGCTGGCAATGCGCCATGGTATTCCTGCTCTTTTTCTTTTGTCAGCTGTTATTTACTGGGCATTGAAGAGACATAAGTCAAAGGAAAACGTGAAGTTAGATAACTATTTAACGTTATCTATCATTGTACTGATACTGGCTGGGTTTACAGTACATTATTGGAATGCAACGTATGTTTTTTTGTTTTTTCTTATTGGACTCAATATTAATATGTTTTCTTATGACCGAAAGTCTAACTAATAAATTTTATGCTACCAATGACACTAACAATTATTATTATTAGCTACAACACGAAAGAACTGACGATTGAGTGTATTGAATCGATATATGCTCAAGAATCAAAAATTCACTTTAATATTATTATTTTAGACAATAATTCAGTTGACGGTTCAGCTGATGCGATTTTTGAAAAATTCCCTGAGATTAAGTTAATTCGCTCTAATGATAATGTTGGTTTTGCCCCAGGGAATAATATCTGTGCCAAACAAGTAAAATCTGAGTACATGTTGTTATTAAACCCAGATACAGTGGTTTTGGATAATGCCATTGATAAATTAATGCAGTTTGCGGAGCAATTTCCTCAGGCAGGAATTTGGGGGGGGAAAACACTATATGATGCAAATACTTTAAATCCGACCTCTTGTTGGAGAAAAATGACGTTATGGAATTTATTTTGCAGAACTACAGGCTTAACGGGAATATTTCCTCGTAGCAGTCTTTTTAATTCTGAGGCTTATGGTGATTGGGACCGAAATTCTATCAAGGAAGTTGATATTGTCACAGGCTGTTTTTTTCTTTTAAAAACAGACTTGTGGAACGAGCTTGGAGGGTTTGACCCTCAGTTTTTCATGTATGGGGAGGAGGCGGACCTGTGCTTGCGAGCTAGTCGTATAGGCTATCAACCAATGGTTACTAATGATGCCGCCATCATACATTACGGAGGGAAATCTGAAACAGAAGAGGCTGACAAGCTTATAAAATTATTAAAAGGGAAAGTTCAATTACTGAGATCCCACTGGGGAACATATAAGCTGCCAATAGGCTTGCTCTTAATTGCCGGCTGGCCTTTGGTTCGTACTTTGTTGTTTAGATGTGTCAGTATTTTTTCCCCTAGATACAAACCTAAATTTGAGATGTGGAATAAAGTGTGGCTTGCTAAAGCAGAATGGCTGAAAGGTTATGAATAATTATTTGATGTTGAAGAAGGGTGATTTTAAAAGTTTGCGAGTATCAAATGATAGTTAGCATATATCTTTTTTTTGTAATAATAACCATTCCACTGTTTATGGTGTCGATAGAATGCCTTGCTTCATTATTTATGAGGAATGAAGCCAAAAAGACAAAAATGATTCATTCTAAAGTTGATATGTCGACTATCATTCTTATCCCCGCTCATAATGAAGAGAAGGGTGTCACTGAGACACTAAAGAAATTACAAGTTGAGATAACGGGAAATGATCATATTGTTGTTGTTGCGGATAATTGTTGTGACAAAACGGCTGAAATTTCACGAAGGGCTGGGGCTGATGTTATTGAGAGAGTAGCTCCGAATTTAATTGGCAAGGGCTATGCGTTAAATTTTGGGATTGAATATATACGTAGTAAATATGATTATGATGTCATCGTCATATTAGATGCCGATTGTTTTTTTGAACATGGCTCATTATCAATACTGTCACAGGCAGCTTATTTAAAACAAAGTCCAATCCAAGCAACTAATATTTCGCTCCCACCTGAAGGTAAGAAAATTAAGATTAGTCATAAGGTAGCTCAGTTTGCTTGGCTAATAAAAAATAAAATACGTCCTTTGGGTCTCACATTTCTTAAGCTACCGGTTATGCTAACAGGGACTGGCATGGCATTTCCAAAAGCAGTAGTTTTAGAAATGGAGTTTGATAACGGGCATATTGCAGAGGATATGCTGCTGGGAATTAACCTAGCAAAGAAATCTATTTTTGCCTTATTTAGCTCTGATGCTAATGTGTATAGCTACTTTCCGAATGATATCGAAGCTGAAAATAAACAAAAAACAAGATGGGTACATGGGCACATGTCTATAATTTTTGAAAGAGTTCCATCATTATTATGTAGCGCCATTTGGAAACGTAGTATGAAACTAATGATGCTTGCAATAGATTTATCCGTGCTTCCTCTGGTGATGTTAACCACTATTTCAGTGAGTTCATTATTTATCGTATTAGGCTTATCATTAATCAACGAACAGTTCTATCCATTATTTATGTTCATGATTATGGCCATAATTGTATTTATTATTTCAATATTGAGTTCGTGGTGGTTTTATGCGCGTGATGTATTGACGGCAAACGAATTATGTATGATTCCAGTAGTTGTTTTCACAAAAATTTCAATCTACCTATCGTTTTTCTATAAGCGACAAAAACGGTGGCTCAGGACATCACGAGATACGAAAGAGTAATGACGAGAAGCGTTGTTTAGTTGATGGGAACTCAATCAAAACCTCTGTTGTTATCCAGAGACGTATGTTGTGTACTTGGATTGCCGTTTGATATTACCAGTCTTCGTGATACGGTGAATGAAGTTAATTTACTGGCTGAGACTGGCCAGCCATGTTTTTTGTCTACACCTAATCTTAACTTTGTTATTGCAACCCAATCGGATTCTAATTTTTTTCAATCGGTAGTAGATAGTGATTTAAGCGTGGCAGATGGTATGCCGTTGATATGGGTTGCTAAGCTGTTAGGTTTACCGCTGCCTGAACGAGTTGCTGGTTCAACGTTATTTGATGATTTATCAAAACAACAGGGAAAACCTAATAAGATAAAAGTCTTTTTCTTCGGTGGGGAACAGGGCATTGCAGAGCAGGCTCATAATAAATTAAATGAAACAAGCTCTGCGATGGTGAGTTGTGGTTTTTATGATCCAGGTTTTGTTGCTGTCGATGAGATGAGCACTTCAGATGTTATCGATCATATTAATACTGCTGCTCCGGATTTTGTGGTTGTAGCATTGGGCGCTAAGAAAGGCCAAGCTTGGATCCAGAATAACCGTGACAAATTAACGGTCCCAATTATCAGTCATTTAGGGGCGGTGATCAATTTTGTGGCGGGTAATATAGAACGTGCCCCTGTGTTTTGGCAACGTAGTGGCTTGGAGTGGTTATGGCGGGTTAAACAAGAGCCAACGTTGTGGCGACGTTACCTGTTTGATGGCTTGGCATTTATTAAGCTTCTATTGGTTAAGGTATTTCCACTTGCGGTTTATGATCGTACTTTAAAGCGATCATCTTTTTTTCAAAATTCATGTGAAATTAAGCTAGAAAATACAGACAACAACATTATTCATTTGGGTGGAAGTATTCATCATAAAAACCTCACTGAGTTAAAACAGTCTTTTTCTTCTGTAATAGAACAATTTCAAGGTGATGTTGAAATTGATTGTGCCAAGCTTGAATATATAGATGCTGCATTTATTGCCACATTATTGTTGTTTCAACGTTATTTAAATGAACAAAATCGTCAGTTATCTTTACAAGCAGTACCAAAAAGGATTATAAGAATCCTCAGTTTTAATATCGTTCTAACGCGTTTTATTATTATCCCTTGATGAATTTAAAGTTTAGTTATTAAGCTAGGAGTTTTTTTTGCTAAGTCTGAGGCATGCCGGATTATTTATTGTTGCTATTATTTTAGCTGTTTTGACCTATTGGAATGGTTTGGCAGAAGCTGTATTTCGTTGGGGTAATCAAGAAGAATATAGCCATGGTTTTTTAATACCATTGGTGACCTTGTATATCTTATGGGAAAAACAAGGACTCATTAAAGCATCTATAGGTCCCCCTATATGGTCGGGAGTGTTGATTATTTTAGCTTCGGTCATAATTTTCATCGTTGGTGAAATAAGCGCTCTTTATATCTTAATTCAATATTCATTTGTTTTCTTATTGTTGGGATTGTCATTGGTTGCCTTTGGGCGAGCCACTAAATATACAGCTGCGCCAATTTTATTATTATTATTTGCCATTCCTTTGCCTTATGTAATTGAGGTGGTATTAACTGCAAAACTACAATTGATTTCTTCTTGGCTGGGGGTGAATTTTATTCGCCTATTCCAGATTCCTGTATTTCTGGAAGGCAATGTTATTGATTTAGGAATATATCAATTACAAGTGGTGGAAGCGTGCAGTGGTTTACGTTATCTATTTCCACTAATGAGCCTAGGTTTTATTGCCGCCTACTTTTATCAAGCTGCCTTTTGGAAACGAGCCATTGTATTTTTAGCCACCATTCCAGTCACAATTTTAATGAACAGCTTCCGTATCGGTGTCATTGGGGTGATGGTCGATAACTGGGGCATATCTATGGCAGAAGGCTTTTTACATGACTTTGAGGGCTGGATTATCTTTATGGCCTGTGCCGTTATTTTATTTGCCATAATTTGGGGATTGGAAAAACTCACCAATAAAGAAGGTTCTTTAGCTGCAGTCTTCGGTGTTGTAGCAGAGCCTCCATCAACGCAGAAATCATCTTATTCTGCTCAGGCAGCTACAACAAAACCTTTATTAGTAAGCATAGTTATATTGCTTTTGAGCCTAGTATTAGCCCAGTTTTTAGATAAACGTACAGAGCTTTATCCTGGCCATGTGTCTTTTGTTAACTTTCCTATGACTTTGGACGACTGGCAGGGTAGGCATGACAAGTTGGATCCTCAAGTTGTTGAAAAGCTAGGCATGACAGATTATTTGTTGGCTAATTACCAAAATGATAAACAACCATCGGTTAACTTCTACCTTGCTTATTATCAGTCACAAAGAAAGGGTGTTTCGCCACACTCACCTCGCGTGTGTATTCCTGGCGGTGGTTGGGAAATTAATGATTTGCAACGAATTACCGCGCGAGGACATCCAGTTAATCGAGTGATTATTAAAAAAGGTGAGCAGCGTCAGTTAGTTTATTACTGGTTCCAAGGGCATGGACGTATTGTGGCTAATGAATATATCAATAAGTGGTTTTTATTTGTTGATTCACTATTTAAAAATAGAACTGACGGTTCTTTGATTAGAGTCGTGACCAACGTTGCACCACAAGAAGATTTATCAGTGGCCGATGAACGGTTATTAGACTTTATGAGTTATGCCGAGCCAGAATTAAAACATTACATTTTAGATTAGGGAATAGAAATGAACGGATTAAAACGTACAGTGATTGTTGCATTAATGCTTGGAGCTATGACAGCTTGTGGTACGGCTGAGGAGAGTGCTGGAAATTACTTGGAAAGTGGTAAAGCCTTGCTAGCTGAAGGTGAACCGCAAAAGGCACGACTAGAATTTAAGAATGCGATTCAAATTGATCCCAGAATGGCTGAGCCTTTCTATCAATTAGCGCTGATTGATGAAAAAGACCAGAAATGGAAATCTATGTTTGCTAACTTAAATACGGTTGAGCAGTTAGACCCTAAGCATTACGATGCGATTGTTAAACTCGGACAAGTGCACTTATTAGCGAGCAATTTTGATCTGGCTCTGGAGAAAGCCAATAAAGTATTAGCAGTACAGGAACAAAATATACTGGCTTTGGTATTACGTGCATCGGTCAATATGAAGCAGGATAATTACGGTTCAGCAATGACGGATGTTGAAAAAGCATTGGCGTTAGATGCAAGCAATGTAGAAGCTGTTTCGGTTCAAGCTTTAATTTTAAACAAACAAGGTAATACCAAACAGGCACTTTCCGTATTAGAAACTGCATTAGAGATTAAGCCTGATGCATTGTCGCTGTCGATGATTAAACTGTCTATTCTTGAGCAGCAAAAAAATTATGACGAGATGGAGAAAACTTATCGCGAACTGCAAGAACAATATCCTGAAGCAGCTTGGGTATCAGTTGCCTTAGCAAAACTGTTCAATTTGCAAGATCGTTATGTGGATGCCAAACAAATATTAAAACAGTTTGTTGAGGCACATCCAGATGATAAACAAACAAAGTTGTTGCTGGTTTCGCTAATTAAGACTCAAGAGCCAGAACAAGCTATTGCTCTATTAGATACTTTTATTGAACAAGAACCAGAGAATTTTGATCTACGTTTTGCCAAAGTTCAATTGCAGATGAGTGCTGGTAGTGTGGAAATAGCTTTAGCAGGGTTAAACGAAATTGTTGTTTTAGATTCTGAAGGAAATAGTGGTCGTAAAGCACAAGTGATATTAGCTAGTTTAGATCTACAACAAGGTGAGATTGAGTCCGCGCAGACTAAATTAACACAGGTTTTAGCAATAGCTCCTGAGGATGAGGAGGCATTATTGCTTCAGGCACGAATTAATTTGATCAACAAAGATGTTGATTCAGCTGTGACTAATTTGCGTGTAGCTTTGCGTAGTAACCCGGAATCAGATAAAGCCATGGTGTTATTAGCTCAGGCTTATATGAGTAGTGGTTCTTCAGAACTGGCGGATGATAATTTCCGTCAGGCGTTAACCGTTAATCCAGGAAATACAATCGCGGCTTTGTCGGTGGCCAGTAGTTTGATTAAAACAAATGATCTAGACCGAACAGAAGAAGTTTTAACAAAAGCATTAAAGCAAACTGAAAATAAGGGAGCGTTATTACAGGCATTGGCTCAAGTTAAACTTCTGAAAAAAGATTGGCAAGGTACAGAAACAATTGTAGATACACTGCGTAGTGATGAACAAGATACTGCTCTTACACATTTCCTTAGTGCGCGTATAGCACAAGGTCAAGATCATTATGATGAAGCGATTGAACAATACAAATCAGCGTTAGCTCTTCAACCAAATATGTCTAGAGCTTTGCAAGGGCTGACTTTTAGTTATCTTCAACTGGAACAAAAGCAGGGGCTACTGGATTATCTGACTACATTTTTAGCGGCGAACCCTAGTCAATTATCAATCTATGCTTTGATGTCAAATGTATACGCACAAGATAAATTATGGGATAAATCAATTACTATATTGGAAAAAGGCTTATCTTCAGAACCAAAGTGGCAAACTGGTTACAGTGCTTTAGCGTCAGTATATTTTGCACAAAATTTACCTAAGCAAGCAATCAGTATTTATCAACGTGGTTTGGATGAAAATCCAGAAAGCATACTGCTGTCATTACAATTAGCTTCATCTTTTGAGCAGTTGGCAGAATTTGAACAAGCTAAAGCTATATATGAGGATGTATTACAAAAGAACCCGGATGTTGAACCGGCAATTAATAATTTGGCGAGCTTGTTAACCGATCAGTTTCAATCAGAAGCTAATTTGGAAAAAGCGGCTGAAATAGCAGACAGATTTAAGTTGGCATCTGAGCCTTATTATTTAGATACTTATGCATGGATCAATGTAAAACTGGGCCATTTGGAGAAGGCACAGTCAGTATTGGAGCGTGTTGTATCATTATCCCCCGATGCACCCGTGTTTAATTACCATTTAGGTGTTTTGTATAATAAGCAAGGTAATACTATTCAAGCGGAGCAATACCTGACAAAAGCTCAACGCCTTGCCAGTGAGCAGGGTGATGCAGTGACAGAAACAATAGTTTCGGAGTTACTGAGCAAACTCTAACTTTAGTAGATTTAAGTGATAAAAAAAGGGAGCAATTGCTCCCTTTTTTTATTGAATGATTGCAATATTAACTTTTCTTGGTTCGACGAAAACCTATTAAACCCATTAATGCTGGTGCAAATAACCACACTGTCGCGGGAAGAGGTACGGCTGATGCTTGAATTCCATGTGCTTGAAATTCACCAACTGAATATAAGTTATCCCCGCCAGTGGCAAAAATACGTAAGAACTGGGCTTGTACAGGTGAAAAGTCGATTTGTGAAATATACTCAGGACCAGCAAAACTAGTCATGGTATCTACACCCCAACCAATATCACCATAAGAACTAGATATTGAAAATAAATCTGTCCAAGAACCTGCATTGGCAGACCATTGCACTTTATAGCTATCGTTATTATCAACAGAGACTAAAATATCTTCGATAGTGAATAGACTGCCATAATCAAACGTTACTACCTGTGACGTTCCAGACCACCATGCTGTAGTTGTTTGCCATTGTGTTCCTTCATTAGGAATGAAACCATCAGCAACGTGGCTTGTTCCATTGACTGTGCCACCAGTGAAGTTAATTCCTGTTGGGTTAAGGCTTGCCGCATGTACTGTCGATGAGAGTAGAGTAATACCTAAAAGTGCCATTAGTTTTTTCATTTATATTCCTTGCATTTTTGATAAGTACAACCCAGCCATCTTTAACATTGATAGTAGAGACCTGTGGCTTTCCGTCCTTGATTCACACCAAGTTTGGCACTAGAAAAATTACGATGTCTATTTTATAGGATAATTCAAAAAATACTAGTGTGTAAGACTCGTAGTCATTGAGTTAGCTAGGGACACAAAATACAGGAGATTTAATCTCAAACATATCGTACTTTGGTACTAATGCACTAGGTTTCACATGAGAGTTGAATTAATAGCAGTAAAGCAGTTGATTTATCAACATGACACGCTATGATGTTCGCGGTAATAACAAAATTTTTGGATAGATGATTTAATGCGATTATTAATCACTGGTGGTGCTGGCTTTATAGGTTCGGCTCTTATTCGCCAACTCATAGCAGAAACAGACTATGCCATTGCGAATATTGATAAGCTGACGTATGCCGGCAATCTTGAGTCATTAATGCAAGTTGAAGACAATGCTAACTATTGCTTCATACAGGCTGATATTTGTGATGCGATAGCAATGGATAAGGCTTTTGCAGAATTTAAACCCACAGCAGTAATGCATTTAGCGGCTGAATCGCATGTTGATCGTTCTATCGATGGACCTGGTGAGTTTATTCACACTAATGTAGTTGGAACTTATACCTTATTAGAGGCGGCACGTAAGTATTGGCTAACTTTAGATAAGGCTGAAGCAGAAAACTTTCGTTTCCATCATATTTCAACCGATGAAGTATATGGCACTCTTGGTGAAACTGGCCTGTTTACAGAAACAACCGCTTATCAACCTAATTCTCCTTATTCAGCGAGTAAAGCAAGTAGTGATCATTTAGTTCGCGCTTGGAATCATACCTATGGTTTACCTGTAATGATGACTAACTGTTCTAATAATTATGGTCCTTATCATTTTCCTGAAAAATTAATCCCACTAATGATTAGCAATGCCTTGGCTGGAAAGACGTTACCTATTTATGGCAAGGGTGATAATATTCGTGACTGGCTGTATGTTGATGATCATGCGCGAGCTTTACGTCGAGTTTTAGAACAAGGTCAAATTGGTGAGACCTATAATATCGGTGGCGTGAACGAGCATACTAACTTGGATGTGGTTCATACCTTGTGTGATATTTTGGATGAGTTATTGCCAGAATCGGCTCATATTCCACACCGTAACTTGATTGAGTTTGTTACGGATCGACCAGGGCATGATCAACGTTATGCTATTGATGCGAGTAAAATTGAACAAGATCTAGCCTGGACACCACAAGAAACATTTGCCACCGGTTTACGTAAGACAGTGGAGTGGTATCTCGATAATCGAGAATGGTGCGAACATGTACTTGATGGCAGTTATCAACAACAACGATTAGGTTTGCAGGAAGAGCAATCATGACAGCACGTAAAGGTATTATTCTAGCTGGCGGAAGTGGCACACGACTTCATCCGGTTACTCAAGCGATAAGTAAACAGTTATTGCCTGTTTATGACAAACCGATGATTTATTATCCGCTGTCGACATTGATGCTGGCAGGCATGCGTGATATTTGCATCATCTCCACACCGCAAGATACACCTCGTTTGGAACAGTTATTGGGCGATGGACAACGCTGGGGATTAAACATTAATTATATCGTTCAACAGCATCCAGAAGGCATAGCTCAAGCATTTCCTTTAGCAAAAGATTTCATTGGCAATTCACCTTCATCCCTAGTGCTCGGTGATAATGTTTATTATGGCCATGATTTAGCTGACATGATGATTGCTGCTGACAAACGCGAGGCGGGGGCCAGTGTTTTTGCTTATCCAGTTGGTGATCCTGAACGTTATGGTGTGGTTGATTTTGATCGGGAAGGCAAAGCGTTAAGCATTGAAGAAAAACCTGAACAACCCAAGTCACGTTATGCTGTAACCGGTCTGTATTTCTATGATAATCAAGTGGTTGATATTGCCACCAACTTAAAACCGTCAGCACGTGGCGAGCTTGAAATTACCGATGTAAATCAACATTACCTAGACCAACAACAACTACATGTGGAAGTGATGGGCCGGGGTATGGCATGGCTGGATACCGGCACGCATGATTCCTTATTAGATGCTTCAATGTTTATCCAAACCATAGAAAAACGACAAGGTTTGAAAGTCATGTGTCCAGAAGAAATTGCTTATCGAAATGGTTATATAACTGCCGAACAATTGGAAAAATTAGCTCAGCCTTTAATTAAAGGTGGCTATGGTAACTACTTGATGAACATTTTAAATGAGACAATTTTTTAATGGATGTTATTGAAACCTCCATTCCTGATGTCAAATTATTAAAACCGAAAGTCTTTGGTGATGAACGTGGTTTTTTCATGGAAAGCTATAACAAGCAAACACTAGCTGACTTACTCGATTTGGATGTTGAATTTGTACAGGACAATCATTCACGTTCAAGTAAAAATGTACTACGTGGTTTGCACTACCAGCTCAAACAAGCTCAGGGAAAACTAGTACGCGTTATAGCAGGTGAAGTTTTTGATGTGGCAGTAGATTTACGTCGCAGTTCACCTACATTTGGTCAATGGGCGGGAGCTATTCTTTCGGGAACTAATCATCATCAATTTTGGGTGCCTGCAGGTTTTGCACATGGTTTTGTAGTTTTAAGCGAAACGGCTGACTTTTTATATAAAACAACGGATTATTACGCACCAGAACATGAAATGTGCATACGTTGGGATGACCCTAGCATTGGAATAGATTGGCCTTTTGAAGGTGAACCTAGTTTGTCGGATAAAGACAAACTAGGCGTGACATTTGAACAAGCCGTAACCTACGACTGATGAAGATATTATTAACAGGCTCACAAGGCCAAGTTGGTTATGAATTGCAGCGTAGTTTAGCTTGCCTAGGTGAGGTGATTGCCACCGATAAACATAATCTTGATCTAAGTGATGATGCAGCCATTCGACATTTTATCCAACTATATCAACCAGGTTTAATTGTAAATGCAGCAGCCTATACGGCAGTTGATCAAGCTGAAACTGAACAAGATTTAGCTATGCAAATTAATGCTCAGGCGCCAAAGATAATGGCCGAAGAAGCAAAACAGCTTGGTATTCCTGTAATTCATTATTCAACTGATTATGTTTTTAATGGTCAAAACACTCAACCGTGGTTGGAACAAGATCAAACTGATCCGATTAATGTTTATGGCAAAACAAAACTACTCGGTGAACAGCTTATTGCTGATACCGGTGTTGCATATCTCGTATTTCGAACTAGCTGGGTTTATGGCCAACGTGGTAATAACTTTTTATTAACAATGAAGCGTTTAGCGACTGAGCGTGATGAGCTTTCAGTTGTGGATGATCAAATTGGTGCTCCGACTTGGTGTCGGCATATTGCTGATGCTACGGCCCAAATTATTGCTCAAGGCATTGCAACTAAAAACTTACAGCAATTTATACAACAACACTCGGGCATATATAACCTAAGTGGTGACGGAGTGACTAGTTGGCATGGTTTTGCCAAAGCTATTTTTGATGAATTGGAACAGCAGGGTGAGAAAGTCGCTGACTTGCATGCGATTGTAACGAGTGCCTATCCAACACCTGCAAAACGGCCTCATTACTCTTGCTTAAATAATGAAAAGTTAGAGTCGACATTTGGAATTACATTACCAAACTGGCAAGACAGTCTTATGTTGGTAATGAAAGAAAAGTAAATTTTCATGCAGATAAAAATTAATGAGTTAATGGCATCGACCGGTGTCCAGTTTGGCACCAGTGGTGTTCGAGGCCTTGTTGCCGACATGACAGACCAAGTTTGCTGGACCTATGTCACGGCTTTTTTACAATACTTGAAAGCTCATAACTGTATTCAGACTGGTGATGAAGTTGGTATTGCTGGTGATTTACGGTCAAGCACCCCACGAATTATGAATGCGGTATATACAGCTGCAGTTGACCAAGGGCTAAGGCCAGTTAATTACGGTTCAATTCCTTCACCGGCCATTGCACTGTATGGTCTATATAAACAAATGCCGACCATCATGGTCACTGGCAGTCATATTCCTGATGATCGAAATGGTATTAAATTTAATAAGCCGGACGGTGAAATTCTAAAACCGGATGAAATTGCCATTTGTGCCCAGATCGTTGATATTCCAACTAACAAGTTTTCTGAAGAGGGTGAGCTTTTAGCTGACAAGAGACTTGTTCATGCTGTTTCCGATGCCAATGATTTTTATATAAAACGCTTTGTTGATTTTCTCCCAGCACAATGTTTACAGGGAAAACATATCGGTTTATATGAACACTCGTCCGTTTCACGCGATTGCTTGAATACAATTTTTAATCAATTAGGCGCAAAAGTGACCAGCTTGGGCCGAACAGATAATTTTATTTCAGTTGATACAGAAGCCATTCGGCCAGAGGATGTCGCCTTAGCAAAACAGTGGGCAGAACAAGATGACTTTGATTGTATTATTTCAACAGATGGTGACGGAGATAGGCCCTTAATCAGTGATGAGCAAGGCAACTGGTTACGTGGAGATGTTGCTGGAATTTTATGTGCACAATACTTGAAGGCTGACGTGGTGGTGACTCCTGTCAGCAGTAATTCTGCTGTAGAAAAAAGTGATAATTTCAGTCAGGTAATACGGACAAGAATAGGTTCTCCTTACGTTATAGAAGCGATGAATACGGCGAGTTTAGAATCAGAAAACATTGTTGTTGGTTATGAGGCCAATGGCGGCTTTCTACAAAACACGGTTATAAAACTGAATCAGAAAACGTTAACACCGTTAGCAACGCGTGATGCTGCCATCGTGCCTTTAGCTATTATTATGCTGGCGCTACAAGCGAAATTATCCATAGCAGAATTAGTAAGAACCTTACCGCAACGTTTTACTTTTAGCGATCGACTAAAAGCATTTCCGACTGAGTTGAGTTTTCAACGCTTATCAGCAATGAACAGTGGCAATATTGAAACAGATATGAACCATGTTAAAGCCCAGTTTGGCTTTGTTGGAAAGCCGTTGAATATTGATTCTACTGATGGCATACGCATCACATTTGATAATGATGAAGTGGTACATTTGCGTCCATCGGGTAATGCGCCTGAATTGCGTTGTTATACCGAAGCGGCGGAAGAATTTCGTGCCCAAGAGCTTAATCAACAGTGCCTACAGATATTAAACAGTTGGCGTTAGTCACTTTAACGTTAGTAGTACACGTTTTTTCAAATAGACTGAATTAGGTTTTTTATTTTGTGAACATAAGATCGAAGATTTGACATGAATCATGTGAATAAACATGAGGAAATCAGCATTTAAGCTTGATTTAAATATGCTAGTTATACTGTCTCTATTTTCACTGTGCGAGTATAATAAGCGTCACATTTATCGCAGAAAATAGCTCGCACCAATATTTCTAAATTGCACCTACTTGGTGCAAGGATAAAAGCATATATTAAGAGCCATGCAGGCGATATTGATATAACGTTCTGTATTGTAACGACTATCAAGTGTAGGCACGTTTTATGCTTTGTGTGAGCATCAAGTCTATCTCAAAATGAGGATTTCATGAGTAACAAACAAACACTGGTCGTGATTGGTAACGGCATGGTCGGTCAAAACTTCCTTGAAAACTTAATGG
>CAJWBY010000037.1 GCA_913020705.1 uncultured Colwellia sp. | reverse complement strand
AATCTAATAAAAAACGGTGAAAACGAATGAGAAACTTATTTAAAATAGCATATGAAAAGAATGCCAATTTCACAACTAAAGGGAACGAACATATACTAAAAAAGATCATAACCGCTAACTACTATCAAAGAATTTACGATCAAGAGTTAACGCATATTGATTGGTACGCACTTCTGAGCCAGAGAGTTGAAGCATTGTACCTAGCTACTGAAAACCACATTGAGAGCGTTTCTTTCGAGGAAAACCTAAATATAGGTGAAGCCAAGAGCAGAGAACACTATAAAGAAATGGCAGGTTACGAAATCAATGCACTTCCAGAACACCAAGCATTTCGCCCTATTGACGGCTTTGAAGTTGTAAGCCTTCTGAAGACATTACCAGATTTAGAAGAGTACAAAGGGCTGGAATTCCTACATGCACTCGAACTCTTAGAAACAGAACAACTTCAAAACCCATGCAATATAGACTCAAAAAACATCATATATATTAACCATCTCGCGAACCCCGAGAAACTTGAAACCGACATAAAACAACTCGCAAACAAACTTAGAAAGAAAGATAGCGAAGAAAAGAATCCCCTCACCACACAAACAGGCCTAAGTATCGACAAGCTAAAGTTAAATCTAATAATTCCGTTTCTAGACATACTAATCTACGCCAACACCCGTAAAACCAAAATCAGCTCAGATTTATACAAGAGATTACTTACTCACATTAATTATGATCTCATTAAAACAACAAGCTCACTCAATAAACCGCCAAAACTTAAAAATGGATCATTCGAGTCAAAAGATTTAGCAAACTGTAAGCGCCTATCTAATATCGCAACATCTCAAACATTTCTCGACTCACTTCTATGTGAAAGCACAATAAAGTAGCTAAAACAACCCACTAATTTTATATATTTTCAGGTAACTTAACCTGAAACGTTCTGCACTAAATTAAGCCCTGTTCCCAACAAACAGAGGCAATATTAAATGCAATTACTTCCCTTCAAAGAAGTCCGACAAATGACCGGACTTTCACGTTCAACAATATTTCGATATGAAAAAGCAGGCAACTTCCCGCGACGTAAAATCCTATCAGCCCGCGCTGTTCGGTGGGAAAAATCGGAAATAGAAAGTTGGATGAATTCAATTGAGGTGGCGAAATGACCTACTCAGAAATTCAACCTATTTCAAAGGTCGACCACCAGCCTAAATTTACAATATCCCTCAGAGGAAGACTTGCAGAGAAATCTTGTGCAATTAAGTGCAAATTCAAAAGGGATGAGCTTTTGAAAGAGTTAATCGATATCAATTTTATGGGCTGCCTATGTTATTGGGAGCAACCAAACACTTTAGTTGTCGGCTTACTTGATGACATAGGCAAGTACTTCCCTCATTGGTAACTATTAACTACGAGTTAGCGAGTGACTATAAACAATATTATTAATAGGTAAAGATATGGTAGTTATATATAACAATATGAATAGTAGTTCTGTAAGCAGTAAGATTGATTATGTATCAGTCATATGTGAAGTAGATCCTCTCACAGAATATAAGACTAAAAAAAATATTAGTAAACTTAAGAAAACATTGCCTAGTATTTTACATAATGCAAAAGAGCACTACAAAAATGGCATTATTATAAACCAAGCACTACAGGGCTGGTGGCTAAAAATACAGTGTTGCCCAGCAGGACATGGGGGAAATAGTGTCAAAGTATCCTTTAACTACCAAAACAAAGAAGCATTGCAGTTAATTGCAAATATTGTAGACAAAACCGTTCCTGGTGGGTGGGCTCTCTTTTTAGACAAAGGGTATATCACAAGAATAGATTTCGCTATCGACTATAAGGGCTACAAACCTACTGATTTCATTTGGGCAGTAAGCCATGGCTATAAAAAGTTTTCATCCTACTTTAATGATCAAAACGGTCGATTAGAAACAGCTTATCTTGGTTCAATGAAGTCATCTCAACATGTCATTATTTACGATAGAAAATCCGCTAATAAAGTACTTGAAAAAGATCCTGTCAAAGGTTTTTTAAGCGTACCTGACTATGAAGTCACTAGAATTGAAGCAAGACTTAAGCGTACAAAGAAAGATAACGTTCTCCTCAAGGATGCACACACCCTTACAAGCGTACTTTCGACCATTCATGTACTTGACGCCAAGTTCATCAACAAACAACTACAAGAACCTCTAAACCTTATGCAGTTGGTGGGCAGCCAACGCCACCTAACTCAAAATACAAATACAGCATCTGGCTTTCTTTCATTATCTATTTGTAAGAATATTTCAGAGAAACTTAAATCAAGTTTATTTTCTTGAATATGCATTTGTGATGCTATGCCCGGAATTTTGTTCATCATTTCCAATTCAACCCCTTCATCAGGCTGCAAACGAATGGTTAGCTTATTCGCGGGTAAGTCTACATGGCTATCTTTAAAAATATTGTGTGCCTGTGGCTTAAATTGAACAACGATTTCACTGTGTTTAACAGGCATGCGTTTACCCGTTCTAAGGTAGAAAGGTACACCTGCCCATCGCCAATTATCAATTTCAGTTTTTATTGCAACAAAAGTTTCTGTATTACTCTTTTGATTTGCACCTTCTTCATTCAAATAACCAGGTACTGGTAAGCCATTTAAATAACCATCAGCGTATTGACCACGAACTGTTTTTTCTTTCACGTTCATACGGTTAATTGGCACAAGTGCTTTTACGACTTTGAGTTTTTCAGCACGAACACTGTCAGCACTTAAATCTGCTGGTGGTTCCATTGCTAATAAAGATAAAACTTGTAATAAATGATTCTGTATCATGTCACGCATTTGGCCTGCGTCATCGTAAAAGCCCCAACGCCCTTCAATCCCAACACTTTCAGCAACAGTGATCTGAATATGATCAATGCTATTACGATCCCAGTTATTAGTAAAAAGCGAATTAGCAAAACGAAGCACTAATAAGTTCAATACCGTTTCTTTACCCAAATAGTGATCAATTCGATAAATTTGATTTTCATTAAAGTAGCGCGAAACTTGATCGTTAATAACTTTAGAAGAGGCAAGGCAATTTCCAATAGGCTTTTCCATTACAACACGGTCAGCGTCTGTAATAAGGTTTGCTGATTTTAAGCCGTCTGTAATATCTCCATAAATAGCAGGAGGCGTAGAAAAATAATAAACACGAGTATCATGCCCCCCTTTTAATGTTACAGCTAAATTTTTGTAGGACCCTGTGTCTTTAAAATCTAATTGTTGATAAACCAAGCGTGATTTAAAGCGCGCTAAAACATCTTTGTCTAAACCTTCTTTTACAAATTCGGTTAAGTTATCGACAACAAAGGAGGTTAATTCTTCAACGGTATGTTCTTGACGGGCAACACCCACGATTCGACTTTCGACGTTTAAAAGTCCTGCTTGGTCTAATTGATATAAAGCAGGAATTAATTTGCGACGAGACAAGTCACCAAGTGCACCAAAAATAACTATTTCACTGGCAGACTGAAGGTCAGAATTTTTCATATAACATTATCTCTTATTTAGGCTTTCTTTATTGATACATAATAATAGCTAAAATTTAGGCTAACAATAAATAGATCGCACATTGTAACTAAACTACATTTAGTCATAATTTAGCGGGTATACTCACATCAGTAAAGAACTTTTTGTAATTAAATTACATTTTAGGTACTATAGGTAAATAACGAGCCTGAGATATGATTTTATTAAAAATTCAATGATGGTGACTTGTTTTAGTATGAAAGATGAATTAAAAATTTGCTTAAAATTGCCAATGTGTTTTATATTAGCTGTAATTATGAAATAAATTTTCATTATTCTCGTCATTTAGACAGAAAATTAATTACAATTATTGTAAATAAGTAGGATTAACCTTCATGAATATATTAGAAAAGATCGCCAACGAGTTAGATACTTTCAGTAAATCTGAACGTAAGGTGGCAGAAGTAATATTGTCATCTCCTGGAACAGTTATTCATGCAAGTATAGCAGCACTCGCTAAACAAGCTAACATCAGTGAACCCACTGTAAACAGGTTTTGCCGTCGTTTAGACACTAAAGGCTATCCTGATTTCAAACTTCACTTAGCACAGAGTTTAGCGAACGGTACGCCTTACGTTAATCGTCATGTAGACGAAAACGATACAGCTGATGAATATACCGATAAAATTTTTGAATCAACAATGGCAAGTCTTGAACTAGCGCGTAAAAGTTTAGATGCTAATGTGATCAACCGTGCAGTAGATGTTTTAACGCAAGCAAATAAAATATCGTTTTTTGGTTTAGGTGCATCAGCTGTTGTCGCTCACGACGCCTTAAATAAGTTTTTCCGCTTCAATGTACCTGTCGTTTATTTTGATGACATATTAATGCAACGTATGAGTGCTATTAATAGCCGACAAGGTGACGTAGTTGTTGTTATTTCTCATACAGGCCGGACAAAGTCACTTGTAGAAGTAGCAAGCTTAGCAAAAGAAAACGATGCAATCGTTATAGGTATTACCACTGAAGGCACTCCACTGTCGAAAGAATGTAATATCGTTTTATCTGTTGATGTTGCAGAAGACACAGATTTATATATGCCAATGTCATCACGTATAGCCCAGCTTGCACTAATTGATGTATTAGCCACAGGTTTTACATTAAGACGTGGTACAAAATTTAGAGACAATTTAAAGAAAGTAAAAGACAGTTTACGTAGCTCACGCTTTGACCGTAAAGATTAGACGAAGTTATTAAACAGAATAACACTCGCTGTTACCTGTTCATAACCACACAATTATAGAATAAGGATTAAGATGCCTAGAAGAACGAAAATTGTAGCGACCTTAGGGCCAGCCACTGATGACAAAGCCGTATTGAAAGAAGTATTAGCCGCTGGTGTAAACGTAGTTAGGTTAAACTTTTCTCATGGTATTCCACAAGATCATATTGATCGTGCAAATAACGTTCGTGAAATTGCGAAAGAGCTAGGTGTTTATGTTGGTATTCTAGGTGATTTACAAGGCCCTAAAATTCGAGTTTCTACTTTTAAAAATGGCCCTATTAAACTTGCTATTGGCGATAAGTTTGAACTTGATGCTGAATTAGCCAAAGGAGAAGGTTGCCAAGAGAAAGTAGGTATTGATTACAAAAAATTACCTCAAGACGTTATCCCTGGTGATATTCTTTTACTAGATGACGGTCGTGTTCAATTAAGAGTATTAAGCACCAAAGGACAATCTGTTTTCACTGAAGTTACTGTTGGCGGACCTTTATCAAATAATAAAGGTATTAACCGTCAAGGCGGTGGTTTAACAGCTCCAGCTTTGACTGCTAAAGATAAAGAAGATATTAAATTAGCGGCAAAAATTAATGTTGATTTCTTAGCGGTATCTTTTCCTCGTGATGCAGCTGATATGCGTGAAGCACGTTTATTAGCACAAGAAGCAGGCTGTGATGCTCGTTTAGTCTCTAAAATTGAACGCGCAGAAGCGGTAAATGATGACAAGGTTCTTGATGAAATTATTCTAGCATCTGATGTTGTTATGGTTGCTCGAGGTGATTTAGGTGTTGAAATTGGTGATGCTGCATTAGTTGGCAAGCAAAAACACATAATTTTGCGTAGCCGTCAATTAAACCGTGTTGTAATAACAGCAACACAAATGATGGAAACAATGATAGAAAACCCAATGCCGACACGTGCTGAAGTTATGGATGTTGCAAACGCAGTACTTGATGGTACTGATGCTGTAATGCTTAGTGCTGAAACAGCTGCAGGTAAATACCCTGTTGAAACAGTAAAAGCGATGGCATCTGTATGTATCGGTGCAGAAGAGCATCGTTCAGTAAATATTTCAAAACACCGTAATGAACTTACTTTTACTGAAATTTCAGAAACAATTGCGATGTCAGCAATGTATGCTGCAAACCACTTGGAAGGTGTTAAAGCGATTATATCACTTACAGAATCTGGACATACAAGTAAAATAATGTCTCGCATCACCTCTGGCTTACCTATTTATTCTTTGTCTCGTCATCAGAAAACATTAAATAAAACAGCTATCTATCGTGGTGTTTACCCTGTTGAATTTGACTCGACTACTTTTTCAGACGAAGAGTTAACAAATGAAGTGTTGAATCAAGTATTGAATAAATCAGATTTGCAAGTGGATGATAAAGTTATCTTCACGCATGGCGATATGATGGAAACTGTTGGTGCAACCAATACATTAAAAGTATTAACAGTAACTAAAAAACATTTAAGTTAAGCGATAACTTTTAACTTTAAAAGGTAGCTATTTAGCTACCTTTTTTTATACTTAAAATAACTTCAAGCAGACGATGACGTTTGCTGAAATTTTTCATAATGTAACATTTACTTTATCTATCAAATAAGTGGTATATGACTATAAAAAGAATAGCGGTTTTAACAAGTGGCGGCGATGCTCCAGGCATGAATGCAGCGATTCGTGCAGTCGTTCTTGCTGCCCATCATTATAAAGTAGAAACGCTAGGTTTTTATTCTGGCTATAACGGTTTAATTGATGACAACTCTACAAACCTAAACCTTGCAAGTGTAAGTGGAATAATACAAAGAGGCGGTACTATTTTAAAGAGTGCTCGCTGCCCTGCTATGCTCACAGAACAAGGTTTAAAGGCTGCCGCAGCGACACTAATTAAAGAAAAAGTAGATGCATTAATTGTGATTGGAGGTGATGGTTCATTTAATGGCATACTTGCTTTAAAAAAGTATTGGTCAGGGCAAGTTATTGGTATTCCTGGCACCATTGATAATGATATTGATGGTACAGACTTTACCATAGGTTTTTCTACTGCTATAAATACAGGCATAGAAGGGATAGATAAAATACGTGACACCGCAGAAGCTTTCGAACGAATTTTTATTGTTGAATTAATGGGGCGACGTAGCGGGAATATAACATTTAATGTTGGTATCGCTTGCGCTGCAGAACAAATATTATCATTTGAAAGTTTTACCCAAGGTGACGAACAACAAAAACTTCTTCATTTAGCCAACGAAATAACCCTCGCACAACAAAATAGACATGCCAGTTACATTATCGTTATAGCTGAAAATCTTTGGAGAGGTGGTGCTACTGAACTTGCAAGGCAATTAAAGCAAACATCAAACATTGACTGTACTGCTTGCATACTCGGTTATATTCAAAGAGGTGGCTCACCTGTAGCTAAAGATAGAATATTAGCAACAAAGTTGGGCGTTTCTGCCGTACAGGAATTAATAGCAGGAAGTAGTAATGTCATGATTGGTGAGCGTAATAATATTTTAGTAACAGTTCCTCTTTCTCTAGCTGTACAACATAACGAAAAGGTCAGTGAAAGCTTAATATTAGCTCAAGAAAATATTCTTGCATTAACCGCACAACATTAATCAAACACAATACTCAATCAATAAACTCAATCAATAAACTCAATCAATAAAAAAGCCTACGCAACATTAGAAAATGTAGGCTTTAAAAAATATCGATTGATGTGCTGTTACTTATATACCTAGCTCTTTACACCATTTACAAGCAGCAATGAACTCTTGCTGAATAGAAGTGGCATCAAGTGAATACATATCAATTATCTGATTAATGTTCTCGCCATTACCCGTAATATATTTTGTTGTTAAATCAAGTAGTTCACCAAGTAAACCAGAATGATCAACCAATGCATTTTCAATAGGAGAAGCTAATGGCATTGTTTTAATAATTTCATTAATTGGCATACATAAAATAACTTCAATCGCACTTAACAATCCTGTAATGAAAGCAAAATCACTAATTTCTTTAAAAGCATTTTCTTTTGCTAGTGCTGTCATTAATTTTGCAGTTATCAGCGCTTGTTTAGATACTTCATCTGTCTTATCTGTTGTTAATTTAGATAGCGCGAGAATAGTCACAAATTGTTTTAACTTGTCTTCGCCTAAATAAGCTGCAGCTTGTTTCAGTGAGGTAACTTCAACTCTTGTTGACGTTGCAACGTTGTTGACCATTTTCAACAACCCAACGGTTAGATTTACATCGTGACTAATAATTGTAGCAATTTTGTCGTAATCTAAAGGTGAATGGAATGTTTCACTAATTAGATTCAACATTTGAGTTTTTATTGGTGCAAGTGTTTGCCCTTCTACAACTTCAGGCTCGTGATAAAAAAAGCCTTGGTAATAGTTAAAGCCAACTTCTGCTAAAGCTTGTACTTGAAAATTAGTTTCAACTTTCTCTGCAGCAAGTTTAACACTATGATTTCTTAAACGTTCAATAACTTTATGTAAGCGTTTAGGATTAACCACCTCAATATCAACTTTGATGATGTAGATATATGGAAATAAAACATCCCATTTTTCATCAAGATCATATTCAGTCAACGCAACCTTATAACCTTTACTATGATAAAACTTAACAATTTTAAGTAAACGTTCTGTCGGCGCTTTATGACCAACAAGCTCGATAATAATAGAGCTTTTGTCGAACATTAGCGGGTATTTATTAACGAGACATTTTTCAGTAAAGTTAATAAAAGCAAGTTTACCCATACTAATTGAACGAATGTCACCTTGTAAGTGATTTTGAATGATCAATTTTGAACTGGCAACATCTTGATCAATTTCAGGGAACTTGTTATCAGGGCTATCTCTAAATAAAAGTTCGTAGCCAATTGTGCCACGATTTCTATCTAATATCGCTTGTCTTGCTATATAGGTGCTATACATATATTTAAAGCTAAAATTTATTAAGTATTGTTAAGTTAAACATACCTTATTTTTCTATGATTTGGAAAGTAAATAAGTGTTAGAGCTCAATATTTTACTAAAAAAGCTTAAGCAATGAGGTTTTATACATTACACAAATATACACCTCGAAAAATGAGTTAATTATCAGTATTTCATTTCATAAATTAAAGATAAAATTCGTGAATTTATTAGTTACTGTTTATATATTTCGATCAATAAAGATCAACTGCTGGTAAATCGCATTGGTGGCCATATGAAAAAATTTATGATTTACATTACCAAAAGTATCACTGTGTTGATGATAGTTTTTATGTGTTCCTACCCCAAAATATATAAAAGGTATACCTGCACGATGAAATATCCCATGGTCACTAGCCATTAACCAATTTACCCTCTCCTGCCTTCCCGATTTTTTTAATCGAAAGCCTTTTTTTATAGGAATATCAAATGAGTTTTGTAACCTTTTCAAACCTTCTATATTAGCCTCTGATAAAAAATTATTTATGCCCCTTGATAAAAAACGAAGTTTAGTCGTTCTTTTATTACCTGAGATCATGTCTAAATTTATATTAAGTACAACATTACTCATTGTACGCTGATGGTCTTTTACAAATGCTTTGGCTCCACGTAAGTTTGACTCTTCACCATCAGTAAAAAGTAAAATAACATTATGTTTTAAAGGAGTTTTTATTAATTGTTGACCAAAAGCTAATAATGCAGAAGTACCTGATGCATTATCGTCAGCACCGTTATAAACCTTATTCCCTTTTTTTCCTATATGATCAAAATGAGCAGTTAATACGATGAAACTTTCAATGTTGCCACTACCAGGGATCATAGCAATAATGTTATGTCCTTCAATTTCATTGAAATGATTTTTGATTATAAATTTTTGTTGGTATTCATTATTTAGTGGCTGTATTGATGAACTTACTAATTGACTAATTATATATTTTTGCGCCAGTATATTGCCTTCACTTGCAATTTTACGACCGCCTAGATCGTTTGATGACAAGTATGACAAATGCTCTAACAGTGGCTCTTTATTAATAACATAGTTAAGTGCACCTATTTGAATAGCTTGAGAATAAGAGCTGATAAACAAATAGATGCAAACACTAAAAATGGATATCTTCTTAATGTGAATCTTCCTGACTTTTTAAAAAATCTAATTTTGCTAAGTACCTTACATCAATACTATTTATTCTATTATAAGAAATAGCTCTAGCAATTGCATTTTGTGCTTTGTTATTTTCATTCAAAGCATAGTAAACTTTTGCTAAACCAAAATAAAATTCATGAGCTTGGTTATTTAGCTTTATAGCTTTACGATAATTAACTAACGCTTGTTCATAATTAGCGACATAAAATGCCTCATCAGCAAGTAAAGCATAATAGTATGGATTACTTTCTCGTTTGGTTTTCAATATTTTTCGTATGTTTGCTAATTCTTTACTATCATTTTTATTATGAAGTAAAAGCGCTAAGTTTGACATCGCAGTAAGGTTTTCAGGGTTGATCTTTATTGCATGACGGTAACTCTGTTTAGCCAACAATACATGACCTACCCTTTTGTATAATATGCCCAAGTTTGCCCAAGCAGAACTAAAATTCGGTTCTGTTATTATAGCTGCTTTTAAGTAAGCATAAGCTTTAGTATATTCCTTCTCAATTAGTGCTTGTGATCCTTTATTACTATAAAACATTGATAGTATTTCAGACTGGCTAATAATAGTTTTAGGAAATGATTTTTTATTAACAAAAGGATCAAAATCAATAGTCAGTATTTCGCTGCCAAAGACAATATGGGTACTTGGAGTTTTTGGTTTAGTAATAACCAAGTTAACATGCCCTGTTAGCATATTGTATGAACCGTTTCTTACCCAATATTCAGGGATACTTATATTTTGAAAATCAACATCTAGATTTGCTTCTTTTGCTAATGCATAAGCTAAAATAGTTAATGATAAACAATTAGCCTGTTTGCTATGGTATGCCTCAATGGCACTAATATTAGCCGTAGCGTTATATGCTAGTTCAACATTGGTTTGGTAAAATATATGTTTGAGTAACTTCATTGAACGCTTTTGTATATCACGTTCCGTCATTAACTTTTCTTTCACCATTAAACGCATATGATCGTCTAATGCAAAAATTTCTTCTTGTGTTTCTATTTTTACATCTTGGTAGTTATGAAAATACTCATCTAAATATATGCTTTCATCAATCATAACTGCTTTATGATTGATATTATTAATGTTTTGACATGCAGTTAATAACAAAGTAAAAACTAATAAAAAACTTAGTTTACAGTGCTTATTTTGAAAAACATTCATAAAACCTCCAAGAAATAGCTCACTAAGAATGTACATAAAATATACAGACACTTTAAAGATATACTAAGAATTTCGTATTTGTTATTTAATTGTTGGATATTAATAATTAGTTACAATTATATTATTACAAATAGGGTTTATAAAATTTGAGTGTGTGATTGAAATGGTTTGTTTATTGGCATTTAAATGGTGCTGTTGATAAAGCCAATGATAAAGGAATATCTTGATAGTGATTCGCACGAAGACTATGAATAAACTTTAGGGTTTTAAAAGCATCAAACCAAACAACTAATTGTTTATCAAATTGCTTTTTACTATTACATTTTTGTTTGTCAACAAAGCTTTCAAAACCAATTTCAATCAACGATGGGCTAATAATAGTTGGTAACTGCTGAAACCAAGAAGTTAAGTCATTTCTATAGTCCCATAAGTTTGAAAAGGAGTTTAACGTTGATTTTAACAAAGTGAATAAATCAGGATGATAGTAACAATAATCCTGATTATTCTTTTGTAAATCAAGTATTTTTTGTACCGCGGGCCCTGTACCAAAAGGAACTCTCTGAGAAGTTCTCGCTTCAAGTTTTATTATCACATTTTCAATAAATTCAACATTACCTAGCTTTGCCAACTTGTTTAATAAATAAAAATCCTCTCCTGCGCTTCTCTTAGGAAAACCACGAGCTTGAGCATAAACTTCCGCAGTAAAAGCGAGCGTACTTCCAATAGTAAAAAAAGCATACGGTGAATTAGCATAATGTAAACCCGCAACATAATAACGAAGCGCTGTCTCATAAAGGAAGTTAGCTTGATGAACACTTTCGTTTTCGCTACTGTGCATAAAATTAAAACAGCAAACGGCAGTTTTTTTATTTCTTGATAGTAAGGCATTAAAATAGTCATCAGGTAAATATGCATCTGCATCACTTGAGCAAATCCATTGTTGCTTGACTTTATTAATTGAGATTAAATAGGCACTAAGATCTGACCCTATTTTACGTGCAAGACCAACTCCCTGTTCTTTATCTATCCCTTGCGTAAAACGATCAACCACTAATAACCATGCTTGATTATCATCTACTTTCACTAGTGTTAAATTATCATGCTTCCAACTAACAGTTCCGCATGATATAGAATAATTGTGTAACTCTTGTTGTTTATTGTAGTTCTGAGAAAGCATGTTTTCAGAGTGTGCAACTAAACTATCAGGAGATACTTCAATTAAAAATTCATCGAGAGATTCAACAATAGGTTCGTTAATAACAACAACCATGAGAACAGGAGTTTTTGAAAGTGAAGAAGCTAAAAAGCGCTCAATAAAAGCGCTTGTTTCGTTATAAGCTGGAATTACAACTACATTACTTGCCGAAAAGTCATCGGGTAAAAGCGATTCGAATTGCATTAAAACGTCGACTTCACTTTCAGCGTAACGGCTAAAATATTGGTTAAATGCTTTTGACATAAATTAAGTTATTAATTGTTTAAGGCTAAACAATTAATGTAAAGCGGCTCTAAAAGGTAGTTTTGCACATATCTCTGCTTCCAACGTTAGCACTTCTTCTAAACGTTCATCTACTTCTGCCTTATCAAAATACTCATAGGCAAGTTCAATAAATAGATTCTTATGCTTTTCTTCAGATTTAGCAATAGCGTCATATAGCACTTTATCTTTACCTTCTGGTAATGCTTCTGCAATAAGAGAAAATCGCTCATAACCTCTCGCTTCAATGACACCAGCAACTATTAATCGGTCCATAAAAAATACTTCTGTGCCATTACGAAATGCTTTACGAATTTGGTTAATATAAGGGTCTTTTGTGTCTGCGCCAAGCTGAATACCGCGAGCATTAATTAATTTTAAGACTTGTTTAAAATGAATAAGTTCTTCGATTGCTAAGTCGGCCATAGCTTTGACCATATTTTTTCTATCTGGATAATGAGAAATCATAGACATTGCCATACCTGACGCTTTTTTTTCTGCGGTCGCGTGGTCTAGTAAAAAGGCATTAAAATCAGAAAGTGCAACTTGTGCCCATTCTTTTGGAGTATGATATTTAAGTTCAAACATAAAAATACTTATTTGTTTATTTACGGTGGGAAATTGCCCGCTATTTTATAGGAAAATAACGGGCGAACAAACATAAATATTTACTTGTTTGTTATACTTGTTTTATAAATGTCCTTGCCTGTATTTTTTAACTTGTAGGCTTGCTAAGACAAGAAGTAATAGCCAATACATGCTGCCACTGCTAGATTGTTCTGGGTCCGTTTCTTTTGCAACTTCAGAATTGGGTACTAAAGCAATTCCACCGGGATCGTCAATAATACCATTCACAAGTCCATCTGCATCATTTGCCCCACCATCTTCAATCAACAAACGTACGCATTGATGCCCAGCAGTTAAACCAGATTGGTACAACTCGCTTTGTGGTGGAGGACATACATCGTTATCAGCTTGGCTAGATGCTAAACTGTTTTTACTGTTTTCAACAAAATTCTGCCAACCATTATCACTATTAAATTTACGGTAAAGTGAGTTATTAGGTATACCGTCATTTAAAGGAATAACAACAAAGACTGATGAACCAAATGGGTTGATATCATGAATCTCAAAATCAAAATAATCACTTCTATGGTCATAATCATCTGTTACAACTAAACCAGTCGCATCCATTTCTGTTTGCGTCATTTGCACGCCATCGGAAAATTGTTGCAAGGCATATTTACCTAGGCGTAATCTTAAACCTGGCTCAGTTTCCATTAACTTAGTTTGACCTGCATTTACATGTAAAGGTTGTAAATAGGCAATATTGTTGTTATCAAGAAATGCTGGAACGCCATCGTTATCATCATCTGCATAACCTTCAACATTATCGGCAATACCATCACCATCAGTATCAGTGCCATCAAGTCGTGCAAGTGTGTCATTAACAGGGATACTCAGCCTATTTGTATGTGATAGTTCACCGGTACCATTGTCAGTAACATTCACTTCCACGGTAATTAAACCTTGTATGTCATCAGGTAAATCAAAGCTATCTGGTTGTAAATAGACAGTTAATTGATTGGCACTGATTTCTGCATTTATATAATCAGGCAATACCCAATTAATAATATGTAAGTCTTCAGGATTTGCATCATTAACTTCCAATTTTATGCTGACTTCACCTTGATTTTTACTGATGCTAGACACAGCAATATTTTGCTGACTCATTCGAAGATCAGCTTTAGGCGCTATATTACTTTCTGTAATCACAATAGTATGAGAATTTTGCACACCTGCATTTATTTCGCTGCCAAAACTTATAATAATTTCTTCATCACTCTCGGCTTGAAAATCATTATTAATCAATATATCAATAAAACCTGATGTCCCTTCTTCGATCACAATTTTGTTATCCGCTAATGTATAATCAAGAGCATCAGCATTACCCGAAATAGCAAAAGGTAATTCAAAGGGATAATAAGGAGCTTCGCCTGATAAAACGACCTCTACCCTACCAGTTATACCTTCTCCTAATGTTTGCATTGCACTAAAATTAACTAATGGATAAACATTAAGTACTTGCTGTATTGTTGAAACATTACCTGCTTCATCAACTGCTCGCCAAGTGATATTGTATAAACCTGAAATAATATGTTTTTCACCCTGTTCGAAACCAACAGGTGTTAATGAACAACAATTTGCTCCATCACGTCCATCTTCAACAAATACAGCTGTTAGCTCTACTAATTGTTCTCGAGTAAGCGCTGTAAATGTATGATCAGCATTAAGGTGTACCGATTGAGGTACTGTAATTACCGGCGCATAATCATCAATTAACGGGTTAGTATTATTCCGCTCTTCATCTACGTTTATTGTGCCATCAGAATCTGTATCAACTAATGCGTCAGTAGCATTAAAAGGATCAAATCCATATTGAAGTTCAAATACGTCACTCATACCGTCATTGTCATCATCCGGATCTGCATTATTACCTAAACCATCAGCATCAAAATCGAGTGATTCTGTTGCATCTAGCGGTAGCGCGTCAATATAATCAAGTACACCGTCATTATCGTCGTCAATATCGTGAACGTTACCAATACCATCTCCGTCTGTATCTACACTCTCGATAAAATCAAGCGGAAAAGCATCATCAATATCAAGCACTCCATCATTATCATCGTCACTGTCCGCATTATTACCTATTCCATCATTATCACTATCAAGTGATTCATTAGGGTCTAGTGGGAATAAATCAACATTGTCGAGTACACCATCTCCGTCATCATCAGTATCAAGCGAATCTCCTATGCCATCACCATCTGTATCTAGGGCTTCACCTGGATCTAGCGGAAAGAGATCATCTACGTCCAAGATATTATCATTATCATCATCGGCATCAGCATTATCTCCAATACCATCACCATCTGAATCTACCCATTCAGTGGCATCTAATGGATATAAATCATTACCGTCTAAATAAGTATCACCATCATCATCGGTATCTGCATTATTCCCGATACCGTCACCATCCGTATCAACACTTTCAAAGGAATCTAATGGAAAGTCATCAATAAGATCGACAAAGCCGTCGTTATCATCATCACTGTCATTATTGTTACCAATAAGATCGCCATCTGTATCAATGGTTTCTAGACTATCAAGTGGAAATGCATCGAGGGAATCAATAATTCCATCACCATCGTCATCTGTATCTTCATTGTTACCCGTTAAATCTCCATCAGTATCAAGATACTCATTTACATCTAATGGAAAATCATCTGAACCATCAACAAACCCGTCATTATCGTCATCCGCATCGGTGTTATTACCTACACCATCTGCATCTGTATCAAAACTTTCCGCAGAATTTAAAGGAAATAAATCTATATTATCGTCAACACCATCACCATCATCATCGGTATCATAAATATTGGCAATACCATCATTATCGGTATCCGTAGTTGCAGCAGGATCTTTCGGTTCAGCATCTAAAGCGTTCGCAACACCGTCACCATCTATATCAGGATCGCTATTATCACCTATAAAATCACCATCTGTATCTTCCCATTCAGTTGCATCAAATGGAAAAAGATCACTCGTATCCGGTATACCATCTCCAACACCTGTAACATCGTGAGTGTCGTCATCGAGATCCGTATTATCAGCGATACCATCACCGTCTGTATCTGTAGTTTCTAAAGGTAAAATTGAGTTTGCAGCAGTTTCCTCTGTATCTAACAAACCGTCATTATCATCATCAGTGTCAGCGGTATTACCTATACCATCACCATCGGTATCAAGGTATTCACTTGCATCTAAAGGAAATCTATCTTCACCATCAGGGGAGCCATCACCGTCATCATCCGTATCAGAATTATTACCTGTGCCATCATTATCTGTATCAATAAATTCAGTTGCATCTAACGGGAAAGCGTCATCTAGACCATCAATTAACCCGTTGCCGTTAATGTCGTCTAACACACCGTCGTTATCGTCGTCAGAATCTGAATTATTACCTACACCATCACTGTCAGTATCTACAGATTCTGTGGCATCAAGCGGAAAAGGATCACTACTGTCTAAAACGCTATCTTCGTCATCATCAGTGTCAGCGTTATTACCTATACCATCACCATCGGTATCTGTATGTTCAGTTGAATCAAAAGGGAAAGTATCATTAACATTTAGGTGACCGTCATCATCAATATCTGTATCACTATTATCACCAATTCCGTCATTATCAGTATCTACTGTTTCATTGGCATCCAAAGGAAAGTCATCATCTACATCAAGAACACCATCTCCAACGCCTGTTCCGTCATGTGTATCATCATCGGTATCTGTATTGTCACCTATCGAGTCACCATCGGTATCAAACCATTCTGTTGGATCGCTTGAAAAGATATCTATACCATTAGCATAACCATCTCCATCACTGTCATTATCCGAATTATCACCAAGACCATCATTATCGGTATCGAGTGCTTCTGATGCATCAAGAGGGAAAGCATCATCAACATCTAAAATAGTATCGCCATCATCATCCGTATCAGTATTATTACCGATACCATCTAGGTCTGTATCAAGTTGCTCAGATGAATCTAGGGGAAAGGCATCATATAGGTCAATTGTGCCATCGCCATCATCATCTGTATCAGCATTATTACCAATAGTATCGCTGTCGGTATCATCCCATTCGGCAGGATTAAGAGGATAAACATCTACAACATCTACTACCCCGTCTCCGTCATCATCAAGATCAACTGTATTACAGAGGGTATCTCCGTCGGTGTTTAACCATTCAAAAGAATTTTCGATAGCGGGGTCATAAAAATCAATAACGGCATCACCGTCAATATTATTGTCGGAGTCATCGGGAACACCGTCTCCATCATCATCAAGGTCTTCGTTATTACCTACCCCATCCAGATCGGTGTCATACCATTCTGTAGCATCTTCAGGAAATAAGTCATAAGCACCGCCAATAATTACGGTATCGTCATAACCGTCGCCGTCGGCATCAAGAAGTGGTGTAGGTATAATACATTGTGTTACTGCAGCGTGAGCAGATGAGTTTATTATAACCGCGGAAATAATTACAAAAGCGATTGAACAAATTTTTAATGGCATAATCTTTCCCACCAATGTCGATATATTTATAGCTTGCCATTGCAAGCCATTACATCATGTAAGTAATAAAACACAGCTAAATTGCCTTCTAGCGTTATTCATTACATCTTTAAATATTAATCAAATTCTAATAAAAAGCCTATAAATCGACTCTACTATTAATAATGAACTCGTTTATCGGTCTAAACCACGACCAAAGCGATAACTAATTCCAACATATGCAGATGTTATTGCGCCGAATTCAGAAAAATTTGGCTGATATTTTAGGCCTACATTAATGGATGTATTTCGATTCAGTTTATAATAGGCTCCAACGCCTAAAATGGGATTTATGTCACTTTCTTCTGAAAAGTATCGAACTTCTTCTTCTAAACCTGCAGTCTCTGGCCAAGTAAATTTATTCTCAGTCAACCCAAAAGAAGCACCAATTTTATATTCTATGGTTAGGTTTTTAAAAAAGGAGTTATAACTTTGAACTTTATGTCGATAGCTTACAAGCGCATCAACTGTTGCAGTTTTAAAAAACAACTCATCGTTGTTCCACTCTACTTTTACTTTATCTAGGCTGCTATACCCAACAGTCCAATATATATTTCCACCTTTGGTAAAAGTATCTGCTAATGCAAAACTATATCCTTGGGTTTTATCCTTGCTTCCCTTATGAAAGTCACCTGAGACTTCTAGCGCATTGGCATTAAATGAAAAAATATTGGCGGCAATAAGAATGCCACTCACGGCAAAGACATTCCGCATTCTATTTAAATGATGACTTGTCATATTTCTTTGAGTATTAGTTTTTTGCAACGCTAGTTTATGTTGCTCACTGTTATATTGATTATTTTCCACAATTGATACCACCATCAAAAATTTGACTGTTTACACATTTATTTAAAAATGCATAATCGATTCTACAAACATGCAATTTTTAAACCATAATATATTAAGCAAATTATAGCGAAAATTATGCTACTGTTATTCTTTAGTAATAGCTATTTGAGCGATAAGTTGTCTATGTTTAGAGTCATTAATAATATTATTGATCGATGCTTTTTCACCATAACATTTATTTTAGGTGTTCAATTACCCGCTTTTATCATTCAATATAAACATCGGCTTTCTGGACACTTAGCAGAAGCAAAATCACACTTGGTTCAATTTCAAACTATTGCGGATCAACACTATCAGGGCGACTTATCAGCCATGGTAATGAAATATCAAACCAATTCAGAGCCATCAATTGTTAATACAGCCGATCTGATTACCCAGTTAATATCAAGAGTTGATTACTTACAGTTACAACTTAATGCTTTATTTAATGATGTATACACAGAACAAATTATTAATTTTATACTCAACGCTGACAGAACAATTATGAGAGATACACTCATTGATTTTTCACTTACGATCCCACTCGAATTAAACGCACTAGGCACCGGGGCAATAATCGCAATTGTAAGTTTATTAATAAAAGAGATATTTAACGCTTTCATTATCTTAATCAGAAAAAAGTTATGGCCGGAACTTAATTCAAATAAATTATGATATAGACCTAGAGGAAACTCAGGCAATAAAAAAGGCTGCCGTAGCAACCTTCAATAAAATATATTCTCAGTATATTTAAATACCAAAAATAATATTATAACTTTGTATTAATTAGCCGTTACCGTTTTCAACGCGACTTTTTAATTTTTGTCCCGGACGGAAAGTAACAACTTTACGGGCAGAAATTGGAATATCTTCACCTGTTTTAGGGTTACGGCCTGGGCGTTCGCTTTTCACACGAAGATCGAAGTTACCAAAACCAGAAAGCTTTACTTGTTCGCCACTTTCCAAAGTTTCACGTATTTCTTCGAAAAAAACCTCTACCATATCCTTCGCGTCGCGTTTGCTCAGCCCAACTTTCTCAAATAAATGTTCTGCTACTTCTGCTTTCGTAAGCGCCATTACCTAATTCCTCAGTGATGCATTTAGCTCAGTTTCTAATGTGTCAACGACACGTTCAACGACTTCATTAATATCTTTTTCTTCAAGGGTTTTATCACAATCCTGTAAAGTCATCGCTATCGCTAAGCTCTTAAACCCTTCATCGATACCATTTCCTCGGTATACGTCAAACAAGTTTAGATCAACTAAATAATTTCCGCCAACCTTTTCAATAAGTTGTAAGACATTTTTTGCATTTATTTTCTCTTCTACTATCACTGCTATGTCACGTCTATTAGCCGGAAAGCGAGATATATCACCAGCTTCAGGGATTTTTCGTGTTGAAATTTCAGACAATAATAGTTCAAAAATAAATGTTCGACCATTTAAGCCTAATTTTCTTTCTAATTCAGGATGTAAGGTACCAACATGTCCAACTAACACACCATTTTTATGTATCGCGGCTGTTTGTCCTGGGTGAAGTGCTGCTATTTCATCTTTTGAAAATTCATATAACGATGTATCTGAAGTCAAGCCTAGTAAGGCTTCAACGTCTGATTTTACATCGAAAAAATCAGTTGCTGACTTTTCCATATCCCAGTGTTCTTCGTTGCGCTGTCCTGTTACTACACCTGCAAACATTTGTTCTTGGCGAACACCATTCTCTGCGGCTTCGTCAGGCACAAAACGTAAACCTGTTTCGAATAAACGGATACGTGATTGCTGACGATTTTGGTTATAAATAACCGACTGCAATAAACCTGTCCACATACTTAAACGCATTTCAGACATTTCTGATGAAATAGGATGCGGTAATGTCATAACGGCTTTTTCTGGGTGAATTAGCGTTTGAACTTTCGGGTCAACAAAACTGTAAGTGATCGCTTCTTGATACCCGCGATTAACCATAACGTTACGGAAGTGTTTTAACGGAATAAATTTTTCTTTTTGTTCACGCATCGCCAATGTAGCTTTTGGTGAAACATTCGGAATATTGTTATAGCCAAATATTCTCGCAACTTCTTCAATAAGATCAACTTCAACTTTAATATCAAAACGGTAGGCAGGTACTACAACTGTCCAAACCCTTTCCGATGCAGAGTTTTCAAAGTTAACATCAAAACCTAAACGCGTTAGGATTTCATTAACCGTATCATCCTTAATATGATGACCAATTCGCCCATCAAGTTTTTCTCTACGTAATGTTATCGTTTTTTCTTTTGGTAAATCATCAGCACTTAAGGCTTCTACGATAGGGCCTGCTTCACCGCCAACAATCTCAAGTAATAAAGTCGTTGCACGTTCCATAGCGTTTCGCTGTAACTCTGGATCAACACCTCGTTCATAACGATGTGATGAATCAGTATGTAAACCATATTGGCGTGCTTTACCCAAAATAGCTAACGGTGCAAAAAATGCGCTTTCTAAGAAAATATCAGTAGATTTTTCTTCTTCATCAGATTTAACACCAGATTCTTTTCCGCCAAAGATACCCGCCATTGCTAATGCTTTGTTTTCATCAGCTATAACTAAGGTTTCTGTTGAAAGCGTCACTTCATTACCGTCAAGTAATACCAACTTTTCACCTGATGTTGCATAGCGAACATTAATGTTGCCATCTAACTTTGATAAATCAAAAGCATGCATTGGATGTCCTTGCTCAAGTAACACGTAGTTTGTTACATCAACTACAGGGTCAATTGAACGAGTGCCACAACGACGCAGTTTTTCTACCATCCATAAAGGTGATTGTGCAGTTACATCTATGTTTTTAATGACTCGACCTAAATAACGAGGACAAGCTTGAGGTGCTGATAACGTAATTTCACGAACGTCATCAATTGTAGGAACTACTGCAGCGATTTCTGGTTCAGTGATGTTTACACTATTTAATACACCAACTTCTCGTGCTAATCCCTTTAGGCCTAAACAATCACCACGGTTAGCCGTTAAATCAACATCTATGGTAACGTCATTTAAATCTAAGTATTCCCTTACACATAAGCCTATTGGAGCATCTTGCGCAAGTTCCATGATCCCTTCAGAACTATCCGACAAACCAATTTCTGATTCACTACACAACATGCCATGCGAAGGAACACCACGTAATTTAGCTTTTTTAATTTTAAAATCGCCAGGTAACACAGCGCCAACTGTTGCAACTGCTACTTTAAGTCCTAAACGACAGTTTTTTGCACCACAAACAATGTCGACTAATTCGCCATCATTGAATTCACTGCCTAAATTTATTTTTGTTACTTGTAATTTATCCGCATCAGGGTGTGGTCCACATTCGACCACTTCGCCAATTAATACGCCAGTAAATTTACCAGCAACAGGTTCTACAGCATCAACTTCTAGGCCAGCCATAGTAATTTGATGAGACAACTCATCTGAAGATATAGCAGGATTAACCCACTCACGTAACCACGATTCACTAAATTTCATTATGAGTTTCCTACTTGAACTGTTTTAAAAAGCGAAGATCATTTTCGAAGAATGAACGTAAATCATTTACGCCATAGCGCAACATTGTTAAACGTTCAACGCCCATACCAAAAGCAAAACCGGTATAAACTTCAGGATCAATGCCTACTGATTTCAAAACGTTAGGATGGACCATGCCACAACCTAAAACTTCTAACCATTTACCATTTTTGCCCATAATATCAACTTCTGCAGAAGGTTCTGTAAATGGGAAATATGAAGGGCGGAAACGAATTTCAACTTCTTCTTCAAAAAAGTGATGTAAAAAGTCATGTAAAATGCCTTTAAGATGAGTAAAGCTAACATCTTTGTCGACCATCAAACCTTCAACTTGGTGAAACATTGGCGTGTGTGTTTGATCGTAATCATTACGATAAACCTTGCCCGGAGAGATAATACGTAATGGCGGTTGTTCTTTTTCCATGGTGCGAATTTGCACACCTGAAGTTTGCGTACGTAATACTAACTTAGGGTTAAAGTAAAAAGTATCATGATCTTGACGTGCTGGATGATGTTCAGGAATATTCAATGCATCGAAGTTATGAAAGTCATCTTCTACCTCTGGCCCCTCTTTTACTTCGAAACCTAAATCACCGAAAAAACTTTCAATACGTTCAATTGCACGAGTTACCGGATGCAGTCCACCTAAATCATTACTTCGTCCTGGTAAAGTAACATCAATAGATTCAGCAGCTAACTGTTTTGATATAACTTCTGCACGTAATAATTCACCACGTTCAGTTAATAATTTTTGTACTTGCTGTTTAGCAATATTGATCACTTGCCCTGCTTTAGGTTTCTCTTCTTTAGGTAATTTACTTAAACCTTTCATTTGCTCAGTGAACAAACCTTTTTTACCTAAAAAGTTAACGCGAACTTGATCAAGTTCTACTGGATCAGTTGCTGCAGCAATTGCTTGTTCTGCTTGCAATATAATGTCGTCTAAATTCATGAGTTCCTCTAAAGCGGCTCTAAACCCTTTCAGTTAATTTGAAGGTTTTGGCTAGACTGATTGTATTAATATAATTGGCAGTGATTTTACACAATAATCAATTGATTATGTAGTGAAAATAGTTCTTTTACTGAAAAAATAACATTTCCAGAAATAACATAGCAAAAAGGCTTTTATTTGAATAAAAGCCTTTTTGATTATTTATACAGATATTAAAGTATTTTGTTATAAATTATAGCCTGATTCATCATGTTCAATGAGATCAAGTCCCGTAATTTCTTGTTCTTTATCAACCCTTAAGCCACTTGTCATTAAAGCAACAAGTTTAAATAATAAATAAGACACGATTGCGGTATAAGCGATAACAGCACCTATGCCAACTAATTGCACACTCACTTGACCTAGCATTGTAGTGATACCTTCAGCATAACCGTAACCACTAAAAACGCCTAGTTCCGTTGATGAAAAAACACCGGCAAGCAAAGTACCCAAAATACCGCCAACACCATGCACTGGAAATACATCTAAACAGTCATCAATTTTTAATTTTTGCTTAATATATACCGTCGCGTAAAAACAAATAAATCCAGCAGAAATACCAATAATTAACGCTCCACCCGGCCCTACGAAACCTGATGCTGGAGTAATAGTACCTAAACCAGCGACCATACCAGTAACAGCACCTAACACACTCGCTTTACCAAATTTTTTCCATTCGATAGCAGCCCATGTTAATGCACCTGCTGATGCAGATAAATGCGTCACTAACATTGCCATGGCTGCATCGCCATTAGCCGCTAAAGCACTACCGCCATTAAAACCAAACCATCCAACCCAAAGTAAACCTGCACCAGTAACTGTCATCGTTAAATTATGTGGCAACATAGGTGTTCTAGGAAAACCATAACGAGGTCCTAATACAACCGCAGCAACCAAAGCTGCAACACCACAAGTAATATGAACGACAATTCCACCTGCAAAATCATAAACACCCATTTGACCTAACCAACCACCGCCCCATACCCAATGAGTTACTGGCGAATAAACAACTAACAACCATAAACCACTAAAAATTAATACCGCTGAAAACTTCATACGTTCAGCATATGCGCCAATAATAAGTGCAGGTGTAATTACAGCAAAGGTCATCTGGAATAAAGCAAATAAGCTTTCAGGAATATCTCCAACAAGTGTTTCTTTAGTAATGCCAACCATAAGCACTTTACTAAAATCACCAATCCACGCATTGCCTTCGCCAAACGCTAAACTGTAACCAACAATAAACCAGAGGATTGATGATAGAGCAGCAATTGAAAAACACTGCATAAGAATAGAAAGAATATTTTTACGTCTAACTAAGCCACCATAAAACAAGGCTAAACCAGGTAACGTCATCATTAAAACTAGCGCGGTGGAAGTTAAGATCCATGCGGTATTAGCCCCATTCAACGCTTCAGGATTTGCGAAGCTAGGAAACGATAAACCAGCAAACATTATGGCAATAAACGTAAATATCTTTTTCATTACAGTTCTCGATTGTAAATGCTTAAATTGCTTCATTATCTAATTCACCTGTTCTTATTCTGACAATAGTTTCGATGTTGGTAACAAATATTTTTCCATCACCAATTTTTCCTGTTTGAGCAGTTTCGAGAATGGTTTCAATAACACGATCGACTACTTCATTTTGAACAGCGAGCTCAACTTTCAATTTTGGTAAAAAATCAACTGAGTATTCTGCACCACGATAAAGTTCGGTATGACCTTTTTGACGACCAAAGCCTTTAACTTCAGTCAATGTCATACCTTCTATCCCTATTTCACTGAGTGCATTTCTTACATCATCCATTTTATAGGGTTTGATTATTGCGGTTATCAATTTCATTTGTTCACCTTTAGTGCGTTCTTTTCAAATATTTTATTATATGACCTACCTTAAGCACCATTTATGCCCAAAAAACTAAAGTATTTAAAAACAGTAAGTTAATTGATTTTTAACATGTAAGCAGTGCAGAGGCGCACCAATTAGATGCAAAAAGCACAAATTAGAATCCCCATTAAGGTGCAGGCAATTGTAAAATGTAGATTATTGGGCGTTTTTTGAGAAACTAGACTAAAAATAAAGAAATGAAATAAAGTGAGGCAATAGACGTATATAATCTGTCCAAAAAAATAATCTAGTATTCATCCAATAAAGAACAAAAAAAAACTCTGCAATGCAGAGCTTTAATGTGTGAAGGTGATGGGGGCACTAATCAACCAATTGATATTGTTCACGTAAAATATCTATAATTTCTGCTTTTGGATTAGCTGACAATACAATTTTTTCGCCAGTAATTTTCTCAGCTATTGCTGTATATGTTTTTGAAACATCCATCAATACTGATTCTGGTAATACATTATCACGTGCTAAAGCTTCACGTTCAGCCATACGGTCTTTATTTAATAAAATATCCGCATCATCAAAGTGAGCTAATAATAGTTGACGAAAACCTTCTTTAGAGTTTTCAACCACTTTTCCACCACGATATTGTTCACCATCCCATATACGTGAAGAATCAGGCGTACCTACTTCATCCATATATATAAGTTTGTTGTTGCCTTCTTTGTCTTTTACGTAGCCAAATTCAAATTTCGTATCAACAAAAATTTGGTCAACTTTTGCCAATGAATCAGAAATAACATCGAAGCCTTCCGTTAATAACTTCTCGTATAAGGTAATATCTTCAAGTGATTTGAAGTTAAATGCTTCAAAATTATTTTCAATATTTTTACGCGTAATATTCACATCATCAACAGCAGGAACACCTGGTATACCTTTTAAAATACCTTTTGTTGTAGGTGTTTGTAATAATTCAGGTAACTTAGAATCTTTAGTTAAACCATCAGCGATTTCAATACCACAAAATTCACGTTCACCTTTTACATATGAGCGCCACATTGAGCCAGTAATGTATTGGCGACAAATAGCTTCAATCATCACCGGTTTTGCTTTTTGAACGATCCAAACAAACGGGTGTGGAATATCAAGAATATGACTGTCAGCTAAGCCTTGATCTTTAAAAAGCTTAAACCAATGATTAGAAATAGCATTAAGAGATGCGCCTTTACCTGGAACACCTTTCATGCCACCTTCGCCTTGCCAAATGCAATCAAAGGCAGAGATACGATCGCTGATCACCATAATAGCTAATGGAGTGTCATCAGCTACATCATAACCTTTTTCTTGAATTAACCGTTTGCTGTCCGCATTAGTTAACCAGTAGACACTGCGGACTTTACCGCTATGAACAGGTGCATCGGTGCGAATAGGTAAATCATTGTTTAACGCTAAAATTTGATCTGCAAGACTCATCTGATTAAACCTTAATTATTAAGTTAAAATTAATTGTAGCGAATAGTATTTTTGCGGGTGTTCCAAAAAAATAAAATAATATTCGGTAGAATAATTTATCGATTTATTGAAGCGAATTATTTTGCAGGTAGCTAGTTAAATTTCAAGGTAAATGCACGGAGCTTATGAATATAAGTGAGTACATTTTAACGATGAAATTAAGCTAAATAGCTCAAAAGAATCGTTTCAAAAAGAAAAGGACGCCTAATGGCGTCCTTGTCTCAAAGCTTTTTCAAATTCTATGCAGCTAAAGCAGCTTTCGCTTTTTCAACTAAGAATGTGAATGTTACTTTGTCGTATACTGCAATATCAGCTAGGATCTTACGATCGATTTCAATAGCAGCCTTTTTAAGACCATTAATGAAAACACTGTAAGATAAACCATTTATGCGAGCTGCTGCATTGATACGAGTTATCCAAAGCTGACGGAATTGACGTTTACGTTGACGACGATCGCGGTAAGCGTACTGACCTGCTTTAGTTACTGCTTGATAAGCAACACGGTAAACACGGCTACGTGCTCCGTAATAACCTTTAGCTTGCTTTAGAACTTTTTTGTGACGTGCACGTGCTTGTACACCACGTTTTACTCTAGCCATTTTATATCTCTCCTATTAACCGTGACGTAAAAGTTTTTTAACTGACTTAATGTCAGCTGCCGAAATCATGCACTTAGCGCGAAGATGACGTTTAACTTTAGTACGACGTTTAGTCAAGATATGACGAAGGCCAGCTTGTTTGAACTTGTAGCCAGAGGCTGTTTTTTTAAAGCGCTTCGCAGCACCTTTGTTAGTTTTCATTTTAGGCATGAATATTACTCCGCATTCATGTTTACGTTATTACACATAAACATTGCCATTGAAATTTAGCAACTTAGGCGAAAAACTTAACTTGTTTATTTAAGATTAAACAAAAATAAACGTTAGTTTTTACTTTCAGGCCTGAAGTTACCCGTTAAAAACAATAATGGTGAACTTATTTTTAATTTTCATAGAAATAAGTTACTTGAAATACCGGTTATTGATTATTTTTTTGGTGCTAGTACCATCACCATTTGTCTTCCTTCCGCTCTACGCGGGAAGAATTCTAGAACAGTCAACTCTTCTAAATCGTTTTTAACACGAGTTAGAAGTTGTAAACCAAGTTCTTGGTGAGCCATTTCACGACCACGGAAACGTAAAGTTACTTTAACTTTATCGCCACCCTCTAAAAAGCGCTTCAGGTTGCGTAGTTTTACCTGATAGTCGCCTTCATCTGTTCCAGGACGGAATTTAATTTCCTTAACCTGTATTTGTTTCTGATTTTTACGCTGTTCTTTTTGTTCTTTAGCTTTTTCATAGATAAACTTGCCGTAATCCATAACACGGAGTACAGGAGGTTTAGCCGTAGGGCTTATCTCAACAAGATCTACACCAGCTTCATCAGCTTGATCCATTGCTTCATCTAATGTGACGATGCCACCAGGCTCTCCGTCAAATCTAATCAAACGAACTTCATTATCAGCAATACCTGTAATTAACTCATTTAAACGATGTGCTGGCTCTTTCTGCCCGCCTCGTTGTCCACCTTTAATAGCCATGTTCCTCCAAAGAACTTTGTTCCAAGTAACTGATGTTATATTTAACTAAACAACTACTCAGATTAATAAAATATTTTTATGTATGTTATAAACGTTATTATAAGTAATTTTTACGCTAACTACGAGCGTTAACTTCTTCACTTAACTTTGAAATAAAGTCATCAACAGACATTTTTCCTAAATCTTCACCACTTCGCGTTCTAATGGCAATTTCGCCAGCTTCCATTTCTTTGTCACCAACAACTAACAAATATGGAACACGCTTCAAAGTGTGCTCGCGGATTTTAAAGCCTATCTTCTCATTTCTCAAGTCTAGTTTTACTCTAAATCCACTTTCTTTTAGTTTTTTTACAACTTTTTCACAATATTCGTCTTGTTTGCCCGTAATATTCATCACAGTTGCTTGAATTGGAGATAACCACGTAGGAAATTTACCCGTGAACTCTTCAATCAAAATTCCAATAAAACGTTCAAGTGAACCTAAAATAGCTCGATGAATCATGACAGGAATATATCTTTCGTTGTCTTCACCAACATAAGTTGCGCCTAAACGCTCTGGTAAAGCAAAATCGAGCTGAACTGTACCACATTGCCAAGCACGACCTAAACAGTCCATTAAAGTAAATTCAATCTTAGGACCATAAAATGCTCCTTCACCCGGTAAATACTCAAATTTGATGTTACTGTCGGTTAATGCTTGTGCAAGACCTGCTTCAGCTTTATCCCAAATTTCATCACTACCGATACGATTTTCTGGACGAGTAGATAATTTAACAACGACATCTTCAAAACCAAATGAACCGTATACGTCGTATACCATTTCGATACATTTTTTAACTTCATCTTGAACTTGCGATTCCATACAGAAAATGTGAGCGTCATCTTGAGTAAAGCCACGAACTCGCATTAAACCATGCAAAGAGCCCGATGGTTCATTACGATGGCAACAGCCAAATTCAGCAATACGTAGAGGTAAATCGCGGTACGATTTTAAACCTTGATTAAATATTTGTACATGACCTGGGCAGTTCATTGGTTTTATTGCGTATTCACGCTTTTCAGATTCTGTAGTAAACATGCCATCGGCATATTTTTCCCAGTGACCTGATTTTTCCCAAAGACTTCTGTCCATCATCATTGGCGCTTTAACTTCGTCGTAATCATATTCGTGTAATTTTTCACGAACAAATTTTTCTAATTCTGTATAGATAGTCCAACCATCATTGTGCCAAAACACCATGCCTGGCGCTTCTTCTTGCCAATGGAATAAATCTAAAGTTTTACCAATTTTACGGTGATCACGCTTTTCAGCTTCCGCTAAACGAACGATGTAAGCTTTAAGTTGCTTTTTATCAGCCCATGCTGTGCCGTAAATACGTTGTAACATAGGGTTGCGGTGGTCGCCGCGCCAGTAAGCACCAGCAAGTTTCATTAACTTAAAGGCAGGGCGAATGCGACGTGTGGTGGGGAGGTGTGGGCCACGACATAAGTCTACAAAAGGCCCTTGTCTATATAGCGAAATAATATCCCCTTGCGGGATAGCTTCAACAAGTTCTACTTTAAAATGTTCACCTTGACCTTTAAATAACTGAATGGCGTCATCTCTGCTCCATTCTTCACGAATAATGGGTGTATCTTGCTCTAAAATTTGGCGCATACGTTTTTCTAGTGCTTTTAGGTCATCTGGCGTAAAGGGCTTTTCACGGTAGAAGTCATAGTAAAAACCGTTTTCAATGGCAGGGCCAATTGTAATTTGAATGTTGTCAAATATTTCTTTTGCGGCTTGCGCTAAAACATGGGCTGTATCATGGCGAATAATCTCTAAACCTTCAGGTGAAGATCTTGTGATAATATCAATTGCAGCATTGTCAGGTACAGGTAAATTTAAATCTTTTTGCTCTCCATTCACTAAAATAGCAACCGCATCTTTAAATAAATTTTTTGATATCGCTTTTGCAATATCGTCCCCTGTTGATCCTTTTGAAAATTCGCGTTTTGAACCATCTTTTAATACGACTGTGATCATTTACCTGTGTATGCTTTATAAAATATATATATTAATATACCCTAAAAGCCTGA
>CAJWBY010000036.1 GCA_913020705.1 uncultured Colwellia sp. | reverse complement strand
AAGATCAAATCAATTACTGATTTTGGTATCTTTATTGGTCTTGATGGCGGAATTGATGGTCTTGTTCACTTATCTGACATTTCATGGGCTGGCGGTGAAGAAGCTGTTCGTGAATACAAGAAAGGTGATGAAATCTCAGCTGTAGTACTACAAGTTGACCCTGAACGTGAACGTATTTCTTTAGGTGTTAAGCAAACTGAAGATGATCCGTTTAATCAGTACCTTGCAGATACTAAGAAAGGTGCTATTGTTACAGGTAAGGTTATCGAAGTAGATGCTAAAGGCGCTAAAATTGAATTAGCCGAAGGCGTTGAAGGATACTTGCGTGTATCAGATATTTCAAGTGAGCGTATCGAAGATGCCTCTACTGAATTATCAGTTGGCGATAGTGTTGAGACTAAGTTTATGGGTGTGGATCGTAAGAACCGTGCTATCAGCTTATCAATCAAAGCTAAAGACCAAGCAGAAGAGCGCGAAGCTATGGATAACCTAAACCAAGTTGAAGAAACTGGTTTAAGTGCAATGGCTGCAGCGTTTAAAAACGCTAAAAACTAATTTAGTCACTTGCAGGTGAGAAGTGTTTGAAATATAACGCTTCTCTTTGTTTAAAATCCACTAGTGTGAAGTGCTTTTAGCTTCAAACTAATGAACACTGGAGGTCAAATGACCAAGTCTGAACTTATTGAAAGATTAGCGGATAAATTAAGTCATTTATCAGCGAAAGATGTTGAACAATCCATTAAAGAAATCTTAGAAATGATGGCGCAAACCTTGTCAAAAGGTGAGCGTATTGAAATTCGTGGTTTTGGTAGTTTTTCATTACATTTTCGTGCTCCCCGTGTTGGGCGTAACCCTAAAACTGGCGAATCAGTTGAGTTGGCAGGTAAATACGTTCCTCATTTTAAACCTGGAAAAGAATTACGTGAAAGAGTAAATCTTTCAATAGCGTAATCGATGAATTATTGATAAAACGGCATGCTATAATGGTATGCCGTTTTTTTTAATTTAATTTTCACTAAAGGTATGTATTTGTGCGTATTATTATTACAGGATTGGTATTTATCATTTTATTAGCTATTGCTTTTATTTTTGGTATGCAGAATGAGCAAACGATAACGTTGAACTATCTCATCGCAAAAAGTCAATTATCAGTTGCTGCAGCGGTAAGTTTGTTCACCACTGTAGGCTTTTTCCTAGGATTACTCTTTTCGTTATTTTGGAAATTTATTCGTATGATAAAACCTAAAAATCAACCTTCTAAAGAAGTAGTGTAAATTTTTATGTTAGAACTATTGTTTTTATTACTTCCTGTTGCAATGGGCTATGGCTGGTTCATGGGGCGCAATAGTGTTAAGCAAAATGACCATTCTGCTAAGCAAGCTTTATCAATTAAATACTCAACGGGTTTAAATTACTTACTTTCTAATCAACAAGATAAAGCAATTGATTATTTGCTCGAAGCACTGAAAGTTGAAGATGATACCGTTGAAGCTCATTTCGCTATGGCCAATTTATTTCGTCGCCGTGGAGAACTAGACCGAGCATTAAAAGTACATGAACATTTAGTTAGACAAAAACACTTACCTTCTAAAGATAAGCAACAAGCAGCTTATGAACTCGGTAAAGACTTCTTCAGTGCTGGCTTGTATGACCGCGCAGAAACTATGTTTGAAAAACTCCTTAAATCTAAACATTATGGTTTAAAGTCGCTTGATTATTTAATGCGTATTTATCAATCGACAAAAGATTGGTCAAAAGGCATTAGCCATAAAAAGGCAATTGTTAGAACTAAGGATAAAAAACTTCTACATAATTTAGCTAATTTTTATTGTGAATTAGCAACAAGAGCTCTAGAAGAAGATAACTTTATTGAAGTGATTGAATTACTCGAGCTAGCCTTAACATATGATGCTAATTCTTGTCGAGCAAATTGGCTATTAGCTCAAATTTATGAAAACCATCAACAATATAATGAAGCTTGTAAGTGTTACCAAGATATTTATCACCAAGATAAAGAGTTCTTTCCTGATGTGATTGATAAAATGCATCATTGTTACAGTCAATTAAATGCTGATGACGAGTATTTCAAATTTATCAAAAAAGTTTATGACGAAACAGGTGGATCTAGTGCATTAATAAAATACTTAAGTCATATAGAATCAAAGTTTGGCAAAGAAAAATCTAAAGAATTTATTTTATTGGCGTTAAAAAAACGACCGACGATTAAAGGGTTTAAGCACTTCATAAAGATGCAAATGTTAAACTCTACCGAACTAGATAATACAGAAAACTTAGATATGATCAATGATTTGATCGCTGCATATTTAAACTTGAAACCCCGATATAGTTGTAGGACTTGTGGGTTTAACAGCAGCAAACATTATTGGGCTTGCCCTTCATGCCATGATTGGGAACAACTTAAACCAGTTAGAGGCCTAGAAGGCGAATAATTTTCGACTTCACCGTTCTAAAACTCAATAGCGGCATCAAAAGAACTCACTGACTAGCGTCAGCTCCGTGCTTTTTCTTTGCTCTTGAATCCTAGAACTTTGAATTCAAACCTTATTGATTAAAGAGTTAAAGAATTAAGGATAAAATATGAATGATGCAAAAGTAGTTGTTGCCCTGGATTTTGATAATAGAGATGATGCTTTAGCATTTGTTGATAAAATTCAGCCAAATGATTGCCGGTTAAAAGTTGGCAAAGAAATGTTTACTTATTTTGGTCCTGAATTTGTAAAGGAATTAACGAGTCGTGGTTTTGATGTATTCTTAGATTTAAAATTCCATGATATACCAAATACAGTCGCTAAAGCAGTTACTGCAGCTGCAGAACTTGGTGTTTGGATGGTAAATGTTCATGCCAGTGGTGGTAGTGAAATGATGATTAAAGCTAAGCAAGCATTAGACATATATGGAGATAAAGCTCCACTACTTATTGCTGTAACTGTTTTGACAAGTATGGGAGAAGAAGACTTACTGGGGTTAGGTATTACTAAATCTCCTGCTGAACAAGTGATGGCATTAGCCAAACTAACGAAAGAAGCTGGCTTAGATGGTGTAGTCTGCTCAGCATGGGAAGCTGAAAGTTTAAAAACAAATTTAGGTAACGATTTTAAACTCATCACTCCGGGAATAAGACCTGCAGGAACTCCAAGTGATGACCAAAAACGAATTATGACACCCGCTCAAGCAATCGCGGTTGGCGTGGATTATCTAGTGATTGGAAGACCTATAACTAAAGCTGAAAATCCACAGATGGTTTTACAGTCTATTAATTCATCACTCAAATTGACTTAATAATTTAGTTTAATTTTCGATAGCACATTGACAAACAGAAGATCTGATCCTAAACCTATTAACATCTCGGCAATAAAGTATTAACATTTTATTGCTTCTTGAGATGTAATGGAAATTATAACAAAAGGAATGATCATGATTAAAGTTTCAAAAATTATATTTATTTGTCTATTCTTTATTTTTTCTTCTATAAGCTCTGCTGAAAATACTAAAGATAATAATATTGCTCTAAAAACTACTCAAGCGTTAGAGCGCATTGATATTAATAGTGCCGACAGTAAAGCTCTATCTTTATTGAAGGGAGTAGGCATGAAAAAAGCGAAGGCGATCATCAAATATAGAAATGATAATGGTAAATTTATATCCGTGGATGATTTGTTAAATGTTAATGGTATTGGCGAAAAAATTCTTGCACAGAATAAAACAAAATTAATTATTTAGGTTTTAATCCTAACTAAAAGAAAGGCTAGATAATGAGTGTTATCTAGCCTTTATTATTTTTATATTATTAAAATTAACAATTTCGTTTTAGTTAACTTATTTTTTGTGCTTTACAAACATCATTATGCGGACAAATAATAGCACTAACATTTGTATAACCTAGTCGTGTTAATTGCTCTGCAGCAAAACTTGCACGACCACCTGTGGCACAATGAAGAAAAATAGCATGGTTTTCATCGATAGTGCAGTTTGTAATGTTCATCTCTAAGATACCTCTAGGCAAATTAATAGAATTTTTTACAGGGCTGTCAGCTACTTCTTTTGGCTCTCGTACATCAATGAATATACATTTTTCTTTTAGTGCATATTCATAGGCATCTTTTGCTGATGTTGTCTTGATTGTCTGTCTAATTTCAGACATGAGTTCAGGGATTGTTTTTAGCATTTTACCCAGCTTTAAAATCTATTTGATGGCTATTATATTAGTATTTGCTAATTTAGTTGTCAATGATGTAATGATTAAAAGATTGGTGAAGGGGATTATGTAAATTTTAGACATAAAAAAAGAGCCGAAGCTCTTTTAAATAAGACTGACCAAATTATATTTTTGGAATTCTTATTTTCTTTTCTGGTGATTGACGATAAATAACTAACGTTTTACCAATCACTTGAATCTTTATTGATGATGTTTCGCGGCATATAGCTTCAACAATTAAGGCTTTATTATCACGATCATCAGTAGGTATTTTGATTTTGATTAATTCATGATGATTTAAAGAATAATCAATCTCGGCAACTACTGCCTCTGTTAAGCCGTTGTTACCCAATAAAACCACTGGTTTTAATGGATGCGCAAGACCTTTTAAATATTGTATTTGTTTTTTATTTAGGCTCATTAACAATTTTCGTTACAAGTTAGCTTGAATTAATACTATTTTACCTCCATCTACTCTGTAATACTAATAAAACGTTAAATCGTTTTACATTAATCACAAATTAATTAAGTTAAATTAATGAGTAAAAAAAAATTAAGTAATAGCAGTACTCGTTGGATGCAAGAGCATTTCGATGATGAATACGTAAAAAAGGCTCAAAAACTAGGCGTTCGTTCGAGAGCTTATTTTAAAATAGAAGAAATAAATCAAAAAGATAAGTTGATTAAAAAAGGAATGAAAGTAGTCGACTTAGGCGCTGCACCTGGTGGTTGGTCTGAATATGCGGTGAAAGCTATAGGTGATAATGGTCAAATTATTGCTTGTGATATTCTTTCAATGGATCCAATTGCTGGTGTTGATTTTCTCCAGGGGGATTTTAGAGAAGAGCCTGTTCTTGATACATTATTATCACGCATCGATGGAAAAAATATAGATGTAGTTATGTCTGATATGGCTGCAAACTTTACGGGTAATGATGGTGCTGATGCAGCAAGAAGTATGTATCTTGTTGAGCTAGCATTAGATATGTGTAATCAGGTATTGAAGAAAAATGGTGCATTCGTTGTTAAAGTATTTCAAGGAGCAGGCTTTGAAGAGTTTATGAAAGATTTAAGAAGCGCATTTAAAACGGTAAAAACACGTAAACCAGATTCATCGCGTGCTCGTTCACGAGAAGTATATTTAGTTGCAACCGGATTTAAATAGCTCCTGGCGTTAAATTATAGTAAATTACGACACATCAACTTAAATGTATAAGTTGATTTCAGAACTAGCCGATTATCTGTGCTAGTTAATAGTTAAGTAAAGTTTCATTTAAAGTTACAAGAGGTCATTAAGTTGAGTGATATGGCGAAAAATCTTATTTTATGGTTGGTAATAGCGGTTGTATTAATGTCGGTATTCCAAGGATTCACCCCTAGTGGGAATAAGGATCAACCCGTTAATTATACCTCGTTCATTAAAGATGTCCGTCAAGGACAGATTCGTGACGCAGTAGTTGGCAGAGACGGTGTTATTAAAGGCACTAAGAGAAGCGGAGCACCATTTATAACTGTGATCCCGGGTGGCTTCGATAGTGATCTAATTAATGACCTAGTTAAACAAGGCGTTAATGCTTCGGGTGAATTACCTGAAGAAACGAGCTTCCTAACTACAATCTTTATCTCTTGGTTCCCAATGATTTTGTTAATCGGTGTTTGGATATTCTTCATGCGTCAAATGCAAGGCGGAGGCGGTAAAGGAGCTATGTCTTTCGGAAAATCGAAAGCTAAGTTACTAAGCGAAGACCAAATAAAAACGACTTTTACTGATGTCGCTGGTTGTGATGAAGCGAAAGAAGAAGTCTCTGAGCTTGTTGATTACTTGAAAGAACCGACTAAATTTCAGAAACTGGGTGGGCGTATTCCATCAGGTGTTCTATTAGTTGGCCAGCCAGGTACAGGTAAAACGTTACTCGCAAAAGCAATTGCTGGTGAAGCAAAAGTACCATTTTTTACTATTTCTGGTTCTGATTTCGTTGAAATGTTCGTTGGTGTTGGTGCATCTCGTGTACGTGATATGTTTGAACAAGCGAAGAAATCTGCTCCTTGTATCATCTTTATAGATGAGATTGATGCAGTAGGTCGCCAACGTGGCGCTGGTATGGGTGGTGGTCACGACGAACGTGAACAAACATTGAACCAAATGCTCGTTGAAATGGATGGTTTTGAAGGTAATGAAGGTGTTATTGTAATTGCCGCTACTAACCGTCCAGATGTATTAGATCCTGCATTATTACGTCCAGGTCGTTTTGATCGCCAGGTAACCGTTGGTCTTCCTGATATTCGAGGTCGTGAGCAAATATTAAAAGTTCACATGCGCAAAGTCCCATTAGGAGATGATGTTAAAGCATCGGTTATTGCTCGTGGTACACCGGGAATGTCTGGTGCTGACTTAGCTAACTTAGTAAATGAAGCTGCATTATTCGCTGCACGTTCAGCTCGTCGTACTGTTTCAATGGACGAATTTGAAAAAGCTAAAGATAAAATTTTAATGGGAGCAGAGCGTCGTTCGATGGTAATGGGCGAAGAAGAAAAAGCTATGACAGCTTATCATGAAGCCGGACATGCAATAGTTGGTCGATTAGTGCCAGATCATGATCCTGTTTATAAAGTCAGTATCATTCCACGTGGTCGCGCTTTAGGTGTAACTATGTATTTACCTGAGCAAGATAGATTCAGCCACAGTAAGCAGCATTTAGAAAGTAACATTTCGTCACTTTACGGCGGACGTATTGCTGAAGAAATGATTTACGGTTTTGAGAAAGTATCTACTGGTGCATCTAACGATATTGAACGTGCTACTCAGTTAGCACGTAAAATGGTAACACAGTGGGGCTTCTCGCAAAAATTGGGTCCAATGTTATTTGCTGAAGAAGAAGGTGAAGTATTCTTAGGTCGCTCTTCTTCAAAGTCTTTAAATATGTCTGATGAAACGGCACAAGCTATTGATATTGAAATCAAAGCATTTGTTGACCGTAATTATCAACGTGCAGAAAAAATATTAGATGAAAATCGTGATATTTTAGAGTCGATGAAAGAAGCGTTGATGCATTATGAAACTATTGATGCAAGGCAAATTGATGACTTAATGGAACGCAGAGAAGTTCGTCCACCAATGGCCGAATGGGATAATCACTCTGATTCTAAAAAACCGCCTAATGCTGATAGCAATGCATCTTCTAATAAGAAAGAAGACAAAGCTGAGAAAAAGGAAGTAACGCCAGATTTAGATAAACCTAGCGATGTTCCTGCAGAGTAATCACTCTTAATTAAAGCCTCGTTTATCGGGGCTTTATTTTATGAAAACTAATTTGAATTTTTATTTTTAAGTTGGTTTTCATAAAGTAATACATTTGAAAATAAGAAAAATAACGAGCTTTATCTGTTGAAATATCTAACTTGTAGTAAACACTCTCTCAACATTGAATTACCACAAGTCATGGGCATTCTTAATGTAACACCAGATTCTTTTTCTGATGGTGGTAAATTCTCTCGAATTGATTTTGCATTAGCGCAGGTTGAAAAGATGATAGCCGATGGTGCTGTTATTATTGATATAGGAGGAGAATCTACGAGACCAGGCGCTAAAGATGTGTCCGAAAAGGATGAACTAGAACGCGTTATTCCTGTATTAAAAGCCATTAAAAAACGATTTGATACTATAGTGTCGATAGACACGAGTAAAGCTGTAGTTATGTCTGAAGCGATAACTCATGGTGCTGGTATTATTAATGATGTTCGAGCGCTACAAAATGATGATTGTCTAAAAGTGTTAGCTCAAGATCAAAGTGTAGCTATTTGTTTGATGCATATGCAGGGGTTACCCAGAACAATGCAACAAGCTCCTCAATATAATGATTTAATTAAAGATATTATTCAGTTTTTCCAACAGCGCATATCTGCTTGTACAGAGTCCGGAATTAAAAAATCACGATTAATTTTAGATCCAGGTTTTGGTTTTGGAAAGTCGCTAGAACAAAATTATAATTTATTAGCTAATATGTCTAAATTTCAATCATTGGATTTACCTTTGTTGGCAGGATTATCGAGGAAATCTATGATCGGCAACCTCCTTAATCGAGAGGTTAATGAGCGTTTAGCAGGGAGTCTAGCTACCGCTGTTATAGCAGCCCAGCAAGGGGCCAAAATTATTCGTGTACACGATGTTAAAGAAACAGTCGATACATTAAAGATATTACAAGAAACTATTCTAAATGCATAAATGCATAAATATTAACGCATTAAAAATAAAATTTATAAAGGACAAATAAAATGTCAGAAAGAAGATATTTTGGAACTGATGGTATAAGAGGCCTTGTTGGACAATACCCAATTACCGCGGAATTCGTCATGAAGCTAGGTTACGCAGCAGGCCGTGTACTTGCGGCACAAGGTACTAAAAAAGTACTTATTGGCAAAGATACTCGTATTTCTGGCTATATGCTTGAATCAGCGTTAGAGGCTGGTTTTTCTGCTGCGGGTATAGATATTGGTTTATTAGGGCCAATGCCTACTCCGGGTATAGCGTATCTAACAAAAACCTTTCGTGCAGAAGCTGGTATTGTGATCAGTGCATCCCATAATCCGTTTTATGATAATGGTATCAAGTTTTTCTCTCAAAATGGTGAGAAATTACCTGATGCTGTAGAACTTGCTATTGAAGCAGAGCTGGATAAAGAAATGGGGTGTGTAGAATCTGCAAAGCTGGGTAAAGCAACACGTATAGACGATGCAGCGGGTCGTTATATTGAATTTTGTAAAAGTAATTTTCCAAGCCAACATTCATTGAATGGCTTTAAAATTGTGGTTGATTGTGCTCACGGAGCAACTTATCACATAGCACCAAATGTGTTTCGTGAATTGGGCGCAGAAGTTATTGAAATAGGTACATCGCCTAATGGTACCAATATTAATGATGGATGTGGCGCCACATCAATGGATGCTATTAGTAAGGCCGTCGTTGAACATAAAGCTGACTTAGGTATAGCTCTTGATGGTGATGGTGACCGTTTGATGATGGTTGATCATACCGGATATATTCTTGATGGTGATGAATGTGTCTATGTAATCGCTGCAAATGATGTACAAAGTGGTACTATTCAAGGTGGCGTAGTTGGAACCCTAATGAGTAACATGGGGCTTGAAATAGCACTTGCCGACATGGGCATTCCTTTTGCTCGTAGTAAAGTTGGTGATCGTTATGTCATGGAAATGTTGAATAAAAAGGGCTGGCAACTCGGAGCAGAGAACTCTGGGCATGTTATCAACTTAAAACACACTTCCACGGGTGATGGCATTATTGCTGCGTTAAATGTATTAACTGCTGTTTGTAGTAGTGACAGAACGTTGCATGAACTCCGCCAAGGTATGAAAAAGTTACCACAAATTTTAGTGAATGTTAGGTTTACTGGTAGTAATGATCCTTTAACCGCGCAAAATGTAGCTGCGGCTGTACACACAGTGAATGAAAAACTGTCTGGGCGTGGGAGAGTATTATTACGTAAATCTGGTACAGAACCATTGATCCGTGTAATGGTTGAAGGACCTGAATTAACAGAAGTTACCGACTTAGCCAATGTAATTGCAGATGCAGTAAAAGCTGCTTGTTAATAAAAAATTGACAAGACGGTCGAATATTGAGCAAATAAACAAGATATTAAGTTAAACACTTGTATCTTGTTCTTAGGTTAGTTAATATCTCGCCGCTTTAATTAGGAAAGATAAATGAAAAGACAAGCAATAGTAGCAGCGAACTGGAAAATGAATGGCAGTTTGTCGCTTATAAAAGAAATGATTTCAGGATTAAATAGTGTCGAGCTAGCTGAAAATGTTGACGTTGTTGTTTGTCCTGCTTCTCCTTATTTATCAGCATTTGCAATTAGTGCTGAAAATGAAAGTTTACAAGCGAACATCCATTTGGGTGCACAAAATGTAAACGAGCATAAAAGCGGAGCATATACTGGTGAAGTTTCAACAGATATGCTCAATGAAGTTTCTGTAAACTATGTTATTGTAGGTCATTCTGAACGTAGAAGTATCTATAAAGAAACAAGTACACAAGTTGCTCATAAAGTTAAAACAGTGCTTAAAGCTGGTTTAACGCCTATTTTATGTATAGGCGAAAGTGAAGACGAAAGAACTGCAGAACAAACTGATACAATACTAGCATCACAATTACAGCCTGTAATTGATGAAATAGGTATCGAAAAATTTATTGATGTTGTTATTGCTTACGAGCCTGTTTGGGCTATAGGTACAGGAAAAACAGCATCACCTGAAATGGCGCAAGAAACACACTCATTTATTCGACAATTCTTAGCAAATGCTGATAAAATTATCGCGAATAAAGTGCCATTATTATACGGTGGTAGCGTTAATGCTGCTAACTGTGAAGAATTATTTGCACAAACTGATATTGACGGTGGTCTTATCGGTGGTGCTAGTTTAAAAGTCGACGAATTTAAAATAATTTGCTCGTCAGCCAAAGGATCTTAAAATGTTGTATCAAGTGTTAATTATCACGTATTTAATTGTTTCAATTTGTTTGATTGGTTTAGTGCTAATTCAACAAGGTAAAGGAGCAGATATGGGCGCATCTTTTGGTGCAGGTTCATCTGCAACAATTTTTGGTTCAAGTGGTTCAGGTAACTTCTTAACAAAAGCGACTACATGGTTAGCAATTGCTTTCTTTGTTATCAGCTTAGTTTTAGGTAACCTAACGGCAAACAGAATTAAGTCTACAGATGAATGGAACAACTTGAATACTCCTGTAGAGCAAACTATCCCAGGTGATTCAATACCTACTGAAAGTATGGTACCAAAATCAGCAGAAAATACTGATGTACCTGCAGCTACAGAAAAAGCTAGCGACAGCGATATACCAAAATAACTTTTTAAAAAATGCAGATGTGGCGGAATTGGTAGACGCGCCACCTTGAGGGGGTGGTGACTTAGGTCGTGAGAGTTCGAGTCTCTCCATCTGCACCAAATATATAAAGGCTTACAGTAATGTAAGCCTTTTTTTTAAATGTTATTCTAATTATATCTTAATTGATTATACCCTTTGTGTTCGTGCAACCACTTCAATAACACCCTATCAAATCGTTATGTAACTAGAACCGAGTTTAAACTAGCTACCTCTGTATGGATTAATTTAGTGCGTATAATTGATAGGGGAGCTTATCAAGCCTTTCTAAAACAATCATAAACATAGCTCAGTAGGAAATATCTATTAAATTTAGCCAATGAATAATAATTGGTCTTTGTGAAAGCAATAAATCACGAATCTCTCTTGATACCTTCATTGTGTATAATCACATATGCTTAAAAACTAATAATAAAATGCTGGTTAACGTTAGGTTAATGTTTTTTATTTGTTTATAGGTTAAATTAGTCAATCTTCGAATTATTACATTTCTAGTGAGTTTCAGTTTTGAATTATCTTTTGCCTGTTTATTTCATTGCGTCTTTAGTTTTATTCACATTCTCTTCACAATGCAGTGAAATAATAGGTCATAACTTTCAAAAAGATAATCCTATTTCAAATCAACAATGTATTACCTGTCATGAACAAGCACAAGATGATTGGCGAAAATCCGATCATGCTAACGCTATGGCGATTGCAAATGAAAGTTCAGTACTAGCAGATTTTGATAATAAATACGTGGAGCATTACGGCCAAAAAGCACATTTTTTTATTAAAGATAAACGCTATCAAGTCACCATTTCTTATGATGATAAAGCGGATACTTATCCGATTAAATATACTTTTGGTCATTTCCCGTTACAACAATATTTAGTTGAAACAGCTATTGGAAAGTTACAGGTGCTGCCTTTTGCTTGGGATAGCCGCAATGAAACCGTGGGTGGCCAACGCTGGTACCATAATTATAGTCATGAAGAGATTCGCCCTCAAGACAGATTACATTGGCGTCAGCCATTACAAAATTGGAATGGTATGTGTGCTGATTGCCATTCTGATGGGCTTCTTAGGAAATATGATCCAAAGGATAATAGTTTTTCAAGTCAATTTGATAACATCAATGTAGGTTGTCTATCTTGTCATAGTGATATGTCAGACCACGCTAAGAAATCGGTAAAACGAAATGTTGGCGCAGATGTTACCTCTGTGAAGCATCCCACAGGACAATGGCTAAAAAGTCTTGGCGATAAAACAGCACATTGGAAAGGCGAACAACGTGATAATACTTTTATGGATGGTTGTTTCGCATGTCATTCGTTACGTACACCCTTAACCGATGGGTTTAAACCAAACACACCATTTCTAGATCAATTTATCCCTCAGCTTTTATCCGCACCTAATTACCATGTTGATGGACAAATCAAAGAAGAAGTGTATGTTTATGGCTCTTTTTTGCAAAGTAAAATGTTTAAAGCAGGCGTTAATTGTTTAGATTGTCATGACAAACACACGATGAAGTTAAAAGCCGAAGGCAATGGTTTGTGTCTTCAGTGCCATGGTGCCGAGGTTTATAACGTAAAAGAGCATCACCAACATAATGATAATTCAACGGGTGCCGAGTGTGTAAATTGCCATATGCCTGAAAATAGATACATGGGTGTTGACGATAGACGTGACCACAGCTTTAAAATTCCTCGCCCTGACTTATCATTAACTTTTAATACCCCTAATGCTTGTAAATCTTGTCATGCAGATAAATCCAATCAATGGGCAAGTGATACCCTCAAAAAATGGCATGGTAAAGCTAAAGCAGTATTACAAAGTAAACAATTATTGATGATGTTAAATAGTGGACAAGCCATCTCTTTTGAACAACATATGAGTATTCTTGCGGATGAAAAGCTCGATGTGATTAGTAGAGCAACGGCACTTAAATTACTAAGCTATGCGACGACAACACTTAGCGCAGATGTTTTGGTACCTTATTTAACTCATGAAGAGCCTTTATTGAGGTTGAATGCTGTTAATGTCGCTACATTATTATCACCGGAAGATAAAGTGAGGCATATAACACCATTATTAAGCGATGACTATAAATCAGTCAGAATAGCTGCTGCACGTAGTTTGGTTACCAGTGAGATAGCCACAACAGATAAAAAAGCTTTTAACCAAGCATTTAAAGCATTAATCAATACCAATAATATAAACAGTTGGCGTGGTGAAGGGATGGCGAATCAGGGCGTGTTAGCCATTGAAATGAATAAGTTAACAGATGCAGAAATAGCCTTTAAAAATATGATCAAAATCGAACCTTATTTTAATGCGTCTTATATCAATTTAGCCGATATTTATCGTGTACAGCAAAAGCCATTTCAGGAAGCGGTAGTACTGAAAAAAGGTATCGAAAACAATTCGAAATCAGCGGTTTTACATTACGCCTATGGACTACATTTTGTTCGTCAAAAAAAGTTAAATAAAGGGCTCCCACTTTTTGAAAAATCAATAATGTTACAACCTAAAAATTCACATTATGCTTATACTTATGTATTAGCGGTAGATGGTGCAGGGCAGAGTAAACAGGCATTAATAAAGTTAAAAACGTTAATCAAAAACTATCAAGATAATACTCAACTGAAAGAGTTAGGATTGTATCTATCGCAAAAGTTAAAATTGCGTTCAGAATACGATTGGTTTATGAAACTATGAACATAAAAGTGCATCGAGTTTCTACAACATAATGGTAGTAATTAAAATTCATGTATCTATGTATTTTTTAACGAGCCGTTAACTTAAATAGTACCTAATTAATAAAGTTTTCTATAGAACAAGTCGACGTTATTATGCAGCAAAAGAATAGCCTTCAAACAATCCCGCAAAATAATATAATTGAAGTTTAGTTTGTTATTTTTAGCATCAAAAAATGTAAATATGGCCAGCTTTATTATCTTACAGCAGACACTAACCTAGATGCATTTATTAATAATGATTACGCATAGGATTTATACTTAGTGATATCACAATATAATACTTGAATGAATCAATAACATACTGTAAGTTCAAATCATTGGGTTTGATAAATTTAGGAATTACGCGTGAAAATATGTATAAGCAAAGTATGTTTTGTATTATTTAGTGTTTTATTTTTTGAAGGATGTGCAAAAAATAAATTACCACCTCTGGAGCCTGTTGCAGAATTAATACCAGGTATTTTAATAGGTTATTTACCTCACAATGTTATACCTGATGGTGTAGCGCTTTTACCTAAAGCTCCTGCACAAGGTAATGAAGAAGACAAACGATTGAATAATTTGATAATAAAGAAACAATCAGGCCTTAGGTGGGAGTTAGCGAGATCAGACGACAATCTTGAATTTCCTGCTGCCGCTAGTATTTTTTCATGTGCGATTGATGCTGAAATAAGCAAAGAGAATACTCCACAATTATATCGATTGTTAAGACGGTCTGCGACAGATGCAGGACTTTCTACTTATGAGGCTAAAAAGCATTATCAAAAAGATCGCCCTTTTATGATAAATAAGTCACCGAGTTGTGTCCCCGCTAAAGAAGCTTATTTGCGAACAAGTGGTTCGTACCCTTCAGGCCATGCTGCTATTGGCTGGTTATGGGGGCAAATATTTTCAGAAATATCGCCTGAACATAGCAACAAAGCTTTAGTTCGTGGTTGGGAGATGGGTGAAAGTCGGTTAATCTGTAATGTACATTGGCAAAGTGACGTAGATGCTGGACGATTGATGGGCTCGGCAACATTTGCTCGATTACATGCAAATTCGGAATTCACAAAAGCGATGAAAGCGGCAAAGTTAGAAATAGCGGCCGTAAGAAGTGATGGACTAAAGTCATCAAGAGACTGCAAGATAGAAGCCCAATCGTTAACGCATTAACATTCAATTAAAAAATAGAAATAGCGAAATTATGCATCAATCAAATTTAATTAAAAATGGTTCTTTCATCAATGGCCAATGGCTATCTTCAGATAAAAGCTTTGAAGTAACTAATCCTTTTGACGATAATGTACTGGCAAATGTATCGAATGCAGGGATAGTTGAAACAGCACAAGCAGTTAAGGCAGCTAAGGGCGCTTTAAAAGCTTGGTCTAAAAAATCGGCTAATGAACGTTCGATTATTATGCGGAAATGGTTTGACCTTGTAATGCAAAACCAAGACGAATTAGCTAAAATTTTAACATTAGAACAGGGTAAACCGTTAGCTGAAGCTAAAGGTGAAATTGCCTATGGCGCTTCGTTTATAGAGTGGTTTTCCGAAGAAGGTAAAAGGATTTATGGCGATACCATGCAGGCTCCAAGTAATGACAAACGTATTGTTGTTCTCAAACAGCCAGTAGGCGTTGTCGCGGCAATAACACCTTGGAATTTCCCCAATGCCATGATCGCGCGTAAAGCCGCTGCTGCCTTAGCGGCTGGTTGTACCTTCGTTGTTAGGCCAGCGACACTTACGCCATTGTCTGCTTTAGCATTAGCTGAACTTTCTAAGCAAGCAGGCATACCCGATGGAGTTTTTAATGTCGTTGTTGGTACTGATTCGCGTGCTATGGGAGAAGTGCTAACCACTCATCCCGATGTTGCAAAATTTACTTTTACCGGTTCAACGAATGTGGGCAAAACATTAATTAAACAATGTGCATCTACGGTGAAAAAAGTATCAATGGAACTTGGCGGTAATGCGCCATTTATCGTTTTTGATGATGCTGATATTAATGCAGCGGTTCAAGGCGCGATAGTATCAAAATACCGCAATGCAGGACAAACCTGTGTCTGTACAAATCGAATTTTAGTACAAGAAAGTGTTCTAGCTGAGTTTACAGAAAAATTTGTAAACGCGGTTGAAGCGTTAAAATTAGGTAATGGTTTAGACAGTGATGTAAATGTTGGCCCTATGATTTCATCTTCAGCACTTAATGATGTAAAGCAATTAGTTGCTCAATCTGTAGATGCCGGTGCTCGGGTATTAACGGGGGGCGAATCTGAGCAGGGTAGTTGTTTTTACCTGCCTACTGTTTTAGCTGATGTAACAAACGATATGGCAGTTGCAGCAAATGAAATCTTTGGACCTGTAGCACCTATTCTTAGTTTTAAAACAGAGCAAGAAGCAATTGAAATGGCTAATGATACTGAATACGGATTAGCGGCTTATTTTTATGCTCGTGATATTGGACGTGTTTGGCGTGTTTCTGAAGAGCTAGAGTTTGGCATGATTGGTATCAATGAAGGTATTATTTCTAATGCTGCAGCGCCTTTTGGTGGAATGAAACAATCAGGTAACGGACGAGAAGGCTCTAAATATGGTCTAGATGATTATATGGAACTTAAATACCTTTGCCTGGGTGGTATTTAATTTTATTAAAAATCCTGAATAATGATAAATATTCTAACAAAGTGATGAATGATATATGAACGCTAGTTTTCAATTTAATACGACCAAAAGCATTATTAGTGAACCGGGTAGTTTACGTAAAATTGTTGATATCTGCCAAAAGTTAAAGATAAAAAGACCTTTAGTCGTAACTGATCAAGGTATTGTTTCTTGTGGTTTATTGGATAAATTATTGTCGAAATTTATCAAACAAGAAAACACTTCAGGCATGTCAGAAATTAAGGTCACGGTTTATGACCAAGTAGTTGCTGACCCTCAAGAGAAAATTATCCTGAGTGCAATAGATCAAGCAAAACAAGATCAAATTGATGGCGTTATTGGTTTTGGTGGAGGTAGCTCGATGGATACCGCTAAAGTTGTGGCGGTATTAACGAAGTCTTCTCAAATATTAAACGATATCTATGGTGTGGATCAAGTTGATGGTGATCGACTTCCAATGATTTTAATACCAACTACAGCTGGCACAGGGTCAGAAGTAACACCTATCGCGATTGTTACCACGGGGGAAACGACAAAAGCGGGTATTGTCTCACCAGAACTATTACCTGATGTTGCTTTGTTAGATGCCGAGTTAACATTGGGATTACCTCCTATGGTTACCGCTGCAACAGGTATAGACTCGATGGTGCACGCTATTGAAGCCTATACCTCGAAAATAAAGAAAAACCCATATTCAGATATGTTAGCGAAGGAAGCATTGAGGCTGCTTTCAGAGAATATTGAAAGTGTCTGTCAAGATGGAAATAACGTTAACGCACGTCAAAATATGTTGCTCGGTGCCTGTTTGGCAGGACAAGCATTCGCAAATGCACCCGTTGCAGCAGTGCACGCGTTAGCGTATCCATTAGGTGGTCACTTTCATATTCCTCATGGGTTAAGTAACTCATTAGTATTACCTCATGTAATGCGCTTTAACAAAACACATGCAGCTTCACTTTATAGTGAATTAGCGCCTTATATCAGTCGAACAATTAATACTGAACAATTAGAGCAATCAATCACCGATGATCTCATTCTTTATGTTGAAGGCTTGATAAAACGTTTATTACTGCCTAGTACGCTAAAAGAAATGAAAATAGAAAAAGAACAATTACCGATGTTAGCGAAAGATGCCATGCTACAAACGAGATTACTCATTAATAACCCTAAAGATGTAAGTTATGAAAATGTATTAGCCATTTATCAAGCTGCATATGGAGCGTAAAATGTCTCAAATCAGCTTAAACAAAGACGACTTTTATTATATTAAGGAAATAACGACACGTTGGATGGATAATGATATTTACGGTCATGTAAACAATGTGACCTATTATTCATATTTTGACACCATTGCTAATAGCTATTTAATAGAACGTGCAGGCTTTGATATACAGACTAACCATGTTATTGGTTTTATTGTTAATTCACAGTGTAACTATTTTTCGAGTATTGCTTACCCGGATAAAATTTATGGCGCGTTTAGAGTTAATCGCATTGGTAATTCTTCTGTTGAATATGGCGTGGCCATTTTTAAAAAAGGACAAGATAACGCTTCTGCATATGGGACCATGACGCATGTTTTTGTCGATAGAGAAACTGAAAAACCGGTGAAAATTGAAGGGCAGTTAAAAGAAGCACTTGAACAAGCACAAAATAAATAGTGCTTGTTCGTTGTTAGTATAGACGAATTAGGATTGATATTATTTTGTTGCTATACCATTGAAGAATATGTCGAAAAAATCTATAGAACCTTGCTCTAAATCTATTTTGTTCGGTTCTATAGCCATATCTGGAATCGATTCAACAGCACCCGCTATAATGTTTTCAGCAATAAATAAGTCAACTTCACGAATAGTATTATCTTTAATGCCTGATTGAACCAACTCACCGAACAAGTCTCGTACTTTACTTGCGGTTACTTCCATTTCTTTTCTCGTTTCTAAAGGCAGTGACCACATGGTTGCATAACGAACAAGTGGCCCTAAATCACCTAATTGAATTGAAAACATTTGTCGAGCTGCATAGGCTAGTTTATCAATGCCCGCAATATCCATTGCGTTTGTATTTGTCAATACTGACTGCTCTATATTAAAAGTACGCTGAAGACATTTTATCAACAGGTCTTCTTTATTTTTAATATGATAATAAAATGCACCTTTAGTAACGCCCAGTGCTTGGGCAAGCTCGTCTAAAGAAGTGCCTTTAAACCCTTTATGATTAAAAAAGGTTGACCCAACACGTAAGAATGCTTCTTGTTTCTTCCGATTTTGTTCACTTCTATCGAAACCTGTCGGTGCCATATGCTCGGTATCAAAAGAAATCTTTTTGAAAATAAACGAACTTTTCGTGTTCTTTAAGCCGTATTTTATAATATTTAACCATTGGTTAAAGGCATTTTCACGTTCAGTTTTATCAATAGAATATAACCAAACAGGCAACCAGAATATATTTCCCCAAATGGCATTAGCGGTTTTACCGGGAGAAATAACATCCATACTCCCATCTTTAATGCCCTCATTGATCAAGTCTATAACTTGAATAACAAAGTGACGATAATATTCAGAAACTTCAATTCTGTGCTTTTCAGATAACGAAGCAATTTCAGTTAAAGCGGCTAAGTGACCTCTGTTACCATTAATAATGTCGTTCCAACATTCAAAATTTAAACGAAATAACATATCAAGTTTATCAATCGCTGAACCTTTAGTTGATAAGGCTTGTTCTACGATTGCTTTCATTTCTATGCAAGTATTTAAATAACACTGATGCGTCAGCTCTTCTTTAGTTTTTACATAATAATAAAGACTCGTTTTAGTTAATTTTAGTTTGTCAGCAATCTGCGACAATGTTGTGCCACGTGTGCCTTGTACGTTAAATAACTCGGATGCTGCAGAAATGATTGTTTTATATTTTTGATCATGCTGATTAGTTTTGCTAAACGGAGAACTAATTTTATTTTTGATTGAAGTTGGCATTATTTCTCAGTGATATTTTAATTTGTCGTCTTAGAATAATTAACTTGTTCAATAATTATACCCACGGTTCAATTTTATTGTATGCCATCTAAGCTAAATGTTCAATCATGCTCTCTCAGCCATAGTTAAATCATTAAATTTACTGATAATTTAAGCTGTATATGTAACTCATATAACAGTTCCATAAAGTACTTTGTGATCCAAAAATGGTTAAAATACTTGCGTGATATTAAAACATACTGTAAGTTCGAATTACTTTTAAGAGGGTTGTCAACGCTATGCGAAATATTTACGACAACAAATCTCCATAATATGAAGAGAGTTCAGTAATGCAAAATAGGGTGTTGCAAAACCAAGATATTAAAATTAATCATGCTTCTACGGTTTCTGTATTGGAAGAGTTATTTAAATTAACCGCAAAAAATCAACCTTTTGAAGTCATAGAAAAATGTCGCGAAGATATTAATTATCAGGCTTTTACTACTTTGCCTGAGAATTTACACCAGATGTTTAAAGCGTCTGCTGACACTTATGGCGATGCTGACTTTATTATTTTTAACGATGAACGTCATAGCTTTACCTGTTTGTATCAACAAGCCAGTGAGTTTGCTTGTGCACTTGTTGAAGAGTATGAAATATCAGAAGGAGACCGCGTTACGATTTCAATGCGTAATTATCCTGAATGGATCATCGCATTTATGGCCATCACTAGTATTGGCGCTATTGCTGTTCCTTTAAATGCTTGGTGGAAACAAGACGAGTTTACTCAAGTAATAGAACACTGCGATGCAAAGCTCGCCTTAGTTGATGATAAAAGGTATGACTTGCTCTCTAGTTGTTTAGCTGAACTTAACACGCCAGTTATTGTGGCCCGCCAATCGAAGTCTCAATCTACAGTCATTACTTTCGATGTTTTGCTGGCGAAATATGCAGGTCAAAGTATGCCGCAAGTTAACACTGCTCAAGACAGCATAGCCACCATATTTTATACCTCAGGTTCTACTGGTGCGCCTAAAGGTGCAGTGTCTAGCCATGAAAGTATTTTAACGGCAATAAACACATGGATAATGCTAGGTGCATCGGCTGCAGCTGCTAATTTAGCCCAAGACATTCAACCGTCGCCTCTAACGCCTGCCGCTTTAATGACAGTTCCTTTGTTTCATGTAACAGGTTGTCATACTTTATTTCTGCTCTCGATGATCGCAGGTCGTAAAACGGTGATGATGCCTTATTGGGACGCCGAAGAAGCCTTAAAGCTTATTGAAAAAGAAAAAATCACCTATTTCAATGGCGTTCCAACCATGTCTATGGAGCTGATGAATCATCCTGACAAATCTAAATATGACTTAAGTTCACTCATTGATGTTTGTGCTGGCGGTGCAGCAAGGCCACCAGAGCATGTTCGAAAAATATTTGAATCATTTGAGGGAAGCCCAAGCTGCGGCTATGGCTTAACGGAAACCAATGCTTTAGGCGCGGTAAATGGCGCAGTTGACTACGTGCATAAACCCAATAGTGCTGGCTTGCCAACGCCACCAATCGTAGAAGTCAAAATTATTGATGAAGAAGGGAGAACCCTTCCTTTAGGTGAACAAGGGGAGATTGCCATTAAATCAATGGCAAATATTCTGGGTTATTGGCGTAACCCAGAAGCAACAGATGCCGCTTTTCTCGACGGATACTTTAAAACTGGTGATTTGGGATTTTTAGACAATGACGGTTTTATTTATATTGTTGACCGAGCCAAAGATATCATTATTCGAGGTGGCGAAAATATTGCTTGTTTAGAAGTTGAGTCAGCACTTTATAAACATACCTCAGTTAGTGAAGCTTCAGTATTTGCTTTACCCGATGAACGATTAGGCGAAGTGGTGGGTGCTGTTGTTTATGTTGATAAAGACTCGAATATAACCAGCGAAGAAGCGCTTAAAGAATTTGTTGCTGAGCACTTAGCGAAATTTAAAGTACCGAGTAAGGTGTGGATTATCAATCAAAACTTACCTCGTCTAGGTTCAGGGAAAATAGATAAACGTGCATTAAAAGAAGCGTATATCGTTTAAAACGTATTTCAATATAACAAATCTTAACTTATTTCAATTTACCTTAATAAAGGCAATTTTATGGCGACTACCATTAATGCAACCAACTTACCTGATTATGTCGGTAAAACAGTAGGTACATCATCTTGGTTTACTATCACTCAAGCGCAAATAAATACATTTGGTGATGCAACCCATGATCACCAGTTTATCCATGTGGACCCGATTAAAGCTAAAGATTCACCTTTTGGCGGGACAATCGCGCATGGTTTTTTATCCTTATCTCTATTGTCAGCTATTGCATATGAAGCAGGCTTACAGCTTGAAAATATGACAATGGGATTAAATTACGGTTTTGAAAAAATTCGTTTTTTACAAGCGGTAAAAGTGAATAGCAAAGTCAGAGGAAAAATGTCTCTGACCGAGTTCACCGAAAAAAGGCCTGGGCAGTTCTTGTTTAATTGGCTCGTAGAAGTAGAAATTGAAGGTGAAACTAAACCAGCGTTAACGGCGCAGTGGTTGACCATGACAATGATCAGTCAATAGTCACCTAGGTGACAAGGTGGTCTTGGGTATCCAAGTAATCTACTACCAGAAAGAATATTTAATTCAAATTTATAAGAGGTTTTTATGTCAGTAAAATATGACGGACAAGTAGCTATAGTAACAGGCGCGGGCGCAGGATTAGGTCGTTCACATGCGTTAGCATTAGCAGCTCGTGGCGCAAAAGTTGTTATCAATGATCTTGGCGGAAGAGATGGATCATTATCAGCTGGTTCATTAGCTGTTGTTGCAGAAATTGAAGCCGCTGGCGGTGAAGCCATCGCAAACGGTGCAAATGTTGCTGACATGACTCAAGTTCAATTGATGGTCGAGCAAACCATGGAAAAATGGGGCCGTATCGATATTTTAGTCAATAACGCTGGTATTTTACGTGACAAGTCTTTTGGCAACATGCCTATTGAAGACTTTAAGCTTGTAGTTGACGTACATTTAATGGGCGCAGCTAACTGTTCAAAGGCCGTTTGGAATATTATGAAGGCACAGCAATACGGTCGTATTGTCATGACAACGTCTTCATCAGGACTATACGGAAATTTCGGTCAAGCAAACTACGGTGCGGCTAAAATGGGTGTTGCTGGATTAATGAACACCTTGTGCATTGAAGGTGAAAAGTATGGCATTAAAGTCAACTGTTTATCGCCTACTGCACGCACTGCAATGACAGAAGATCTTATTGAAGATAAACGTGTATTAGAAATGATGACGGTTGATTCTGTTACAACCGGTTTATTAGCTTTAGTCGCAAAAGAGTCGCCAAACCGAGCAATTTTAGGTTGTGGTGCTGGTGGATATGCAAGAGCCGTGATCAAAGAAACTGACGGAATTTACTTATCACCAGAAGAACAAACGCCTGAAAATATTTTGGCAAAATGGGATGAGTTAGAAGATGAATCTAACAGCAAAGAATTAAAAGCCGGTTGGATGCAAACCAATAAATATGTAGCGAAAGCAGCTGAGTTTCTTGGCATTGACTTAACCGCTAAATAACCTAATACAGGAGGAATGTATCATGAGAGAAGCAGTAATCGTTTCAACAGCAAGAACGCCTATCGGTAAAGGTTATCGCGGCGCATTTAATATGACCACAGCCCCTACATTAGGCGGTCATGCCATTAAACATGCAGTAGAGCGTGCAGGTATTGATGGTAGTGAAGTCGAAGATGTCATTATGGGTTGTGCTATGCAACAGGGCACAACAGGCTTAAATATTGGCCGTTTAGCTGCACTTGCTGGTGGTTTACCAACTTCAGTAAGTGGTATGTCACTAGACCGTCAATGTTCATCAGGTTTAATGGCAATTGCTACAGCAGCAAAACAAATTATTCATGATGGTATGGATATTACTATTGGTGCTGGTTTAGAGTCTATTTCATTGGTTCAAAACGAACATGTAAATACCCACATGGCTGTTGATAAAAATTTAGCTGCCATGCATAAAAATATTTATATGAATATGCTGGAAACGGCTGAAATCGTTTCTGAGCGTTATGGCATAAGTCGTGAACGTCAAGATGAATATGGTTTGTTAAGTCAAAACCGTACCGCTGAAGCTGTTGCTGCTGGTCGATACGATGATGAAATAGTACCAATGACAACCACAAAAGCGGTAATGGATAGAGAAACTAAAGAAGTTTCCTACCATGAAGTGACTGTTTCAGCTGATGAAGGTTTAAGAGCTACAACCTTAGATAATTTAACTAATCTAAGAACTGTAGTTGAAGATGGTGTTATTACCGCTGGTAATGCCAGTCAGTTATCTGACGGTGCATCAGCTTGCGTATTGATGGAAGCAAAAGTAGCAGAGGCGAAAGGTCTTAAACCGCTTGGTCGTTATATGGGCATTTCTGTTGCGGGTTGTGAACCCGATGAAATGGGTATAGGTCCAGTATTTGCTGTACCAAAATTATTAGCACAACACGGCCTAACTGTTGACGATATCGGCTTATTTGAGTTAAACGAAGCGTTTGCCGTACAAGTACTTTATTGTGCTGATACCCTTGGAATTCCAATGGATAAACTGAATGTAAATGGCGGGGCGATTTCTATTGGTCATCCATACGGTATGAGTGGTGCACGTATGGTGGGTCACGCACTCATCGAAGGTCAACGCCGCGGTGTTAAATATGTTGTCATTACTATGTGTGTTGGCGGCGGAATGGGCGCAGCAGGGTTATTTGAAGTATTGTAACGTTATTTTTGAATAATGATTTATATAAAATGCAGCTAATTCAGCTGCATTTTTTGTTTTAAACAACGTGAGATTCTCAAGCAGGTTACTTTATAATGTAAAGCACTTATAGAGTAATGCTAGGGTGCTGATTTTTTCGATACTCGCTAGATTAAATTTCAGAGCCTTCTTAACGGTAAGTATGCCACCAGAGCGGTCATTCATCATCAAACAGTTAATGCTAATTTTGTGCACATTGAAGACCTTAGTTACAGGTTTTTCTTTAGGTCAAGAGCTAGCCATAAATTGAAGTTAGCTTTTGTGTATCCTTGTCGTTATTGCCATTCCTTGTAGATAATTAAATATGGTTTATTATTTTTTGATTTAAATCTGCCGTATCTAGATTTCAGGGCCTAATTTAGGGTTGCAAGTAATTTGCTTTCAACGTCTTGATGATATCGCCGTTGATCTCCTCCCAGAATTCGTCAGCATTGGCATCTGGGTATTGGTAAAAGCCTTTTCCAGTTTTAACGCCAAGATCACCTTTTTCTACTTTGTCGCGAATGCGTTTATGAGATCGCCAATTAGGATCATTCATCATATCAGCCAGATAGTTTCCTACGTTGACTATGGAATCGAGCCCAACCATATCCATAAATTGAATGGGCCCTACACTGGGCATCCTCAAGCCAAATCCATTTTTAACCACGTTATCAATTTCTTCCGCCGTTGCAATCTCCCCATCCATAAGGTCCATGGCAGCTTTGATCAAAGCGCCCTGAAGTATATTGTGAATAAAACCTGGAGTGTCTTTACAAATTACCGGATACTTTCCTGATTTTTTAAGTAAATCCATTGTTTTTAGTTCCGCGGCTTTAGCTGTTTGAACACCCGGTACAACCTCTACTAATGGACTCAGGTGGGCAGGGATCGTCCAGTGTGCTGTTATAGCTCTTTGTGGATAACCCATGCCTTCAGCAATATGGGTAATGCTCATAGACGAGGTATTGGATGCGATGATGACATCTGGTGAACACAGTTTATCGCATTGCTCAAACACAGCCTTTTTTTGAGCTATATTTTCTGGAACCACTTCCATCACAAAGTCGGCGTCAGCAAGCGCATTATCCCAATCTATTGTTCTCACAATAAGCTGCTGGGCTTTTTGAGCTTGATTTTTCTCCACCAAACCACTTTCCATCATAAGTTTTAAACTCGCCTTTGTTCGAAGGTCAGCAGTTTCAAGTTGCTGCTCTGAAACATCTACAGCAGTGACTTTATAGCCGGAAAGTGCAAAGGTGAGGGCAATGTCGACACCCATAATGCCCTGACCCAAAACAGCAATGTTCTGAATATCTTTGTTTGATATTCTGGTTTCCAATTCGATGGCTTGTGTTTGCATAAATGATCTCATAGGAATTAATAGTTCAGTTAAAAATAAGATATCTGTTATTTTAATAGACGTACGGTGCGTCCATCTGGCTCAAGAACGCTGCTGCCTTTGCTGACGGCTGTATAAATAACGCCCAAGTTGGGCAGTTCCGCCAATGCATTAACGATGTGGTATTGTGTCGGGTTCTGCTCCCATGTCAGGTGCTCCCATTCAACAGTCCCTTCACCTCTCCATGCATGTGTGGTTTCAAACTCTGTAGGGAACAGGGTGGGGTGGCTAAGAGCTGCCCCAACACCATCCGGATTGGGAATATACTTCCATCCCATCCAATGATTCTTACCTGCCACTGACTTTTCCCCCTCAGCAATCTGCTCTGGGGTTAACGCTGTCAGTTTGCTGGCCGTGATCTGTACGATCCTATTGGAAAAATGGCTGGCATTAGCGCGCCATTCGCCATTGATAACTTGATGATCTGGGATATCGGCATAAATTTTCGGCACCCCTTTTATCTCGCGACCGGTTAAAATGGGGTCAGTTAAGCTTTCCCACATAACCAGTGCTAACGAACCTTCAAGCTGATCCTCCTTGCCTTTAAATTTTACGGCGGCGTTAACCCCAATCATGTTGTAACCACGACCAGCAAGCCAATCGACTTCTTTGGCACACGAATACTCAACAATAATCATAGGAGTTTCAGCCACTTTAAACGGAGCAGGAATGTATTGTGCGAGTTTTTTCGCATCGGTCACATAACAAACGGTTATCTTAGTGACGTCGTTATAACGTCTTGAGTGCATACTATTTGCCCTTTGACCAAAAAATCCGGGCATGTGGTACTCTTTATTGGGGTCAAAACTAAACACGGTAATTATGTCTCCTTTATTAGGAACAATGGCAATGGGCTCAGATAATTGGCGGAAAATACTACGCTAATATGCACGCAGTTGTCTTTGTAGCTTCTTTTTTCTTATTTGATGAAAGAAAGCTTTCAATAAATTTTCTTTCACAAACAATTCACTAATTCATGTTTTTTAAGCAGAAATAGATCTTTTGATTTCTTTTTTTAATCTAGCTCTGAAAGCATAATCATCAACAGTTATTGTATGCCTTGGCGTATTGATTTGTTTTACATCTGGATTAGCTAGTTCTATTTCAATTAGCTCTTTAATTGATTTTTCTGGCTTCCAATTACCTAGGAGATGTTGAGCAGCTAATTTAGACTGAAGCTCTGCTCCAGGCCAGATGCAGCCCAAAGGCTGAAAAAGACCTATAAAGTATAAATTATTAATATCAGCCGGAATCATTTTATGAAGAAGTGGTACTTTGCCCTCTTCATAATTAATGAGACTTTTATTGAAAAAGTCATGTTTAATTTTAAAACCAGTACATGCAATGATGACATCAAACTCTTCACTCTTACCATCCTTAAATATAACCTTATTGCCTTCGTATCTTTCTATATCAACATGGGGTGTGACTTTGCCATGCCTTACTGCATAGTAAAGTTCTGAGTTTACTGTTGGGTGAGTTGCATTTAGACTTTTATCTGGTTTCTGTAATCCAATATCTTCATTTTTTCCTTGGAAGATTTCTAGCATCAATTTTGTAAATGGCCCTCTAATAAAATCTGGCATCCACCTATTTTTTAATGCTTGTACATCTGTTGGCAAGCCATACATGAACTTAGGAATAAGATAATACCCTCTTCTCCAACTAATCGAGGTTGATTTAGATACTCGCGCTGTCTCAACCGCAACATCGCAGGCAGAGTTACCGCCGCCAATAACCAAAACACGCTTATCCTGAAATGGTTTAGCTGATTTAAATTCATGAGAGTGGATTAATTCCCCTGTAAATTCTCCAGGATAATCAGGATATCTAGGTTTATGATGATGACCATTACAAACAACAAGTGCATCGTATTCGCCTATATTTTTTTCATCAGAACCCAAAGTATTCCATTCGACTTCCCATCTATCGCCATCGATTTTTTTACAGTTAGTAACTTCTGTACTAAATTTTATTAGTTTTCTAATATCAAAATTATCTGCGTATGCATTGAAGTAGCTTAATAATTCTTTATGTGATGGGTAGTCGGGTGCAGAATCAGGCAGAGGAAAATCTTCAAAAAAAGAAGTGTATTTCGAGCTTATTAAATGCGTGGTTTCAAAAACACTAGAATGTCCAGAAGGGTCATTGAACCTCCAGTTTCCTCCAACTCCCCCGCATCTATCGAAAGCCGTGACCTCAAAACCTTGATCTGCAAAATTTTTAATTGCAGTAATTCCAGATGGTCCTGCTCCAATAATGGCAACTTTTTTTATATTTTTCATATCCTTCATATCTTAATTAATTGTTTTTGTGTTTGTCATAAAATCAACCATAAAAGTAATACTAATTGGCCGTGTACTTTCCGTCTCTCAGCGCATGATCGGAGATTTAGGAATACCCTGTAGATAACGGCAAGCAACGTGACATCATGCTACCAACCGGTTGGGAGTTCGTTTTCTTGATTCTCGTCAATGCAACCAAAGTGGGCGGTATCATATACAAAGAATCTGAATTTGGAGTAAACATAGCTGTTAGCCCTACGCGTTTGCTTTGGCAATGTTAATTATTTTGGTTTGACTAAACTCGAGAAGCCCAGACTTACCCAATTCGCTACCGATACCTGATTGTTTAGCACCTGAAAATGGGAACGCTGGATCAAGCTCTGCGTGCTTATTAACCCAAACGGTACCGGCTTCTATTTCGTTAGCAATGGCATAACATTCTGCCGCATCCGAACCCCATACAGATGCTCCTAATCCATAAATACTGCTATTAATTTCGGCGATGAGTTGATCATTATCTTCATATTTAATGATTGGTAAAACAGGGCCGAATTGCTCTTCGTCCACCAATGGCGCACCAGATTTGATATCGCGAAATAGAGTAGGGCGGATGAAGAATCCTGGTCCTGAAAGACTATCTCCACCGGCAATTAGAGTACCGTGAGACTTCGACGTCTTAATGAGTTGGGAAACTTTGTTGTATTGGTTGGCATTTTGAATGGGGCCCATACCAACATTTTCAGTAAAACCGTCAGCAACGACAGTACTATCAGCCATTGTCGCTAATTCATCGCACACTTGCTCGTAAATACTGGCATGAACATAGAGACGTTTAATGGCAACACAAATCTGTCCAGCATTGTGAAAGGCTATACCAAAAATTGCGGGCAGAGCAGATTTTAAATCAGTGCTAGGTGTGACGATTGCAGCGTCATTACCGCCAAGCTCTAAGGTGATGCGTTTTAGAGTGTTGGCAGCTCCAGCCATGACTTTGACACCCGTCGCTGTAGACCCCGTGAATGATATCTTCGCTATTTTAGGGTGCGCTGTCATTGGTGCGCCCAACTCCATGTTGTCGGTAATGATATTCAAGGTTCCAGCTGGTAGGATATCCGCGATTAACTCACCAATTTTCAGTGTTGACAGAGGCGTGGTACTTGCCGGTTTAATCACTAGGGTATTACCCGAGATAAGTGCCGGTGCTAGCTTAAAGGCTAATAGCATAATAGGGAAATTCCACGGCACCATTGCACCCACTACACCAAGAGGAAGTTGGTGTGCTTCAACTCGGCGACCATCACTATCTTCTAATACCTCATACGGTTCTTCTAGTGTTGTAAAATATCTGCAAAAGGCCGCGAAACCATAGACTTCCATCGTGGCGTCAGCAATTGGCTTACCTTGCTCTCTCGTTAGTAGAACGCCTATCTCTTCAGCGTGTTTTTCAACGATGTCAGCTATTTTACCAACCAGTGCCTGTCGCTTTTTGAATGGCGTTTTTTTCCAAGTTGGAAGACTCGCTGCGGCTGCGTCCACAGCTTCGTTGAGTTGTGCTAGGGAGGCATGAGGGGCATTGGTGATGATTTGTTCTGTACTTGGGTCGATCACCGCTAGGTTAGAGTCACCTGGTACTAAGTTACCGTTAATAAGTAGCTTAAAATCTTGCATGTTGAGCCTATTGCGAATTTGATAGTTATAGCAATGTAACAACTCAAAACTTGTCGGTCAACAGGTTTAGTTAAGATTTGCTTGTAGGTCTACATGTTTAATTGGATCGTTAAAACAACAATACTGATCTAAAAACAAGTATAAACCTGCTCAAAATAAACAATTAGCACTATTTGTTCATGACAAATCTGATTTTTACCGCTTAAACCAGTAAGGCGACAGATATAATTGCGTTAAAGACAGATATAGGATAATTTTAAGATAATAAAATTTTTGAGATTTGAGTACACTAAATGAGTTCTTTGGACGAAAATAAAAATCAGGTTAAGGTTCGCCGTCGCGTGCAAGAGCGTACCGAAATTGCCCGTTCGAAGTTGATTGAGGCAGCCACGCCAATGTTTGCGGAGCAAGGTTTCGACGCGATCTCTGTGCGCGATATTGAAAACGCAGCAGGTGTGAAACGAGGGGTGCTGTCTTACCACTTCGGAACTAAAGACGAACTGTGGCGTGAGGCGACGAATGCTCTATTTAATCCGTTGATTACAGCGCTCGGGCAACGCTTAGAAATTCTACGTGATCTTTCTTCCCGAGAGCGAGTAGCGTTACTAATTAGATTTCATGTTCGCTACTATGCTGAAAATCCCTTACTAAGTCGATTGATGAGCCAAGAGGCACGCCAGAATACCTGGCGTATAGCTTATCTTAGTCAGCACTATGTGGGTCCAAGTGTCGCAGAGGTTAAAAAGCACATCGCCGATGAATTGGAGCTTACCGAAACGGAATTTGCGCATTGGTATTACATTATGGTGAGTGCTAGTGCGACGATATTTTCATTCGAGAGTGAGTGTGAAAAACTTTTTGGTTTCAATCCGAGAACAGAAGAGGCGATTGAGCGGCATGCGAACATGTTAGTAGCTATGCTATTAAAGCCAGTGAACGCTAGTAGCTAAAAAGGGTGTTGCTGGATTAATAAACACCAGTTCTATATTGTGCAGATACACTCGATATTCCAATGAATAAACTGAATATAAATGGCGGTGCGATTTCTATTGGTCATCCATACGGTATGAGTGGTGCACGTATGGTGGGTCACGCACTCATCGAAGGTCAACGCCG
>CAJWBY010000035.1 GCA_913020705.1 uncultured Colwellia sp. | reverse complement strand
GAAAAATAAACTATCAGTACTTTTAATAAGTTCAGTATTAGCCATGTCATTAACGAGCGCTTCTGCTTCGGCATTTATAAACGGACTTGCTCTTGAACATAACCAAGACGGATCAAAGCATTCTCAGAAATCTGAACGCTTTATGCAAAAAAAGTTTAAAAAGATGGCTCGATATTTAGATCTCACTGATGAACAACGTGAACAAGCAAAGGTTATTCACAAAGATGCAAAAACCAATAGTCTAGTGTTGAAAGAAAGCCTTAAAAGTTTTCATCAACAAAGTAAAGTTCTGACGATGGAAGATAGCTTTAATGAGCAAGCGTTTATCGATTTACAAAGTGAATACCAAGAAACTTTTGCTCAAATGGCGTTAATTAGAGCGAAGTCTAAAAATAACTTCATGAAGATATTAACCGAAGAACAACGTGAAAAAATGAAGTCTCATAAAAGGTTTGGTGGTAAAAGGTCACACTTTGCTCAATAAATACTTTTAGTCTTTAGCAATACTAAATGAAAATATTTTCGACATGGTGCTTTCTATTGGCTGGTTATTATAACTTGCAGGTGTGAAACGCCATTTATCTAATGCTGAGCGAATAGTATTTCGAAAATAACTAACTCTACCTTTTCCACTATATTGAATGTCACGTATATAACCTTTTGTATCGATTGTGAAAGTGACTTCAATATCAGTTTCAATACGTTTACGTTTGGCAGTGGCTGGATATTTAGGGTTTACAGATGTTAGCAATTTGGCTGGTAAGTTAACGGGTACTAATTTTTTAGAAGACTGAGTAGCGGATGATAGTACTTGTTCAATAGCATTTGAACCTATTCTCGTTGGCATATCTAATTGTGAACTTAGCGGAGATGGAGTGCTCACTAGATTTGCAACTTGTTGGGCATAAGGGTTATTTAATACTGACCCATTTGTTGATGAATCAGTACGTTCAAAGGCCAATTCAGATATAGATTTTTCTGTGACGCTTTTATCAGTCAAACTTAGTTCTGGGAATGATGTTTCAAGCGTCTGTTGGTTCATTGAAAGTGACACGTCATTACTCATTGAGGTCGTATTTCTTACTAAATCGACAGCTGTTTTTGTCACAATTTCTGTGGTAGGTGTTAATTTTTTATCTATGTTCTTCACAAACAAATTATCGATATTTCTGGCAGTACTATTTATTTCAAAATCGTTGTTGTTAGCGATATATGTTTTTTCAGACACATTAAGAGAGGCTTCTTGACCAAAAGCTACAATATCATCGTTATTATTTGATATGTGTTGGTTGCCAGTAATTGGATCATTATTTAATGATTTATTCAGCATTGGAGAGCTTACATCATCTTGATGTAATAATTGCTGTGCTAAAGAGGGGAGAGCTACCTTATCGGTATTTGTACTGTTATTATTTTTTGTGAAATTTTCATCTGAGCCACGATATAATAAAATATTGTCTGCGCTTAGATCTAAAGTTGGGATTTGAATGTATTTCTGGCTGCCAATACCAATAATTGAAAGAATAATCGCAATAGAAGCCAACCATTGACCTGAGTTATTACTGGTCGAACAATGTTGATTTTGATCAATCAAACGGATAACTCTTTGCTTTAAATCGCCACCAGAAGCAGCCATTGCCATTGCTGGTATTGAGTGATTTCGATGGCTATTACATATCGAAGCTGTGTCTGCGAGGGTGTGTGCGTAAGCTACAGGATTACCACAGTGCTGAACAGCAATGTCGTCGCTACAGTATTCACGTTCATTGCGCATTTGTTTGGAAACCCAGCGAACACCAGGATGGAAAAATAAGAATATTTCAACCAAGGTCTGAATAAAATTCACTAAGTAATCGTGACGACGAATATGAGCTAATTCATGTAAAATAAGCATATCAAGTTGTGCTGGCGTTAAACCCGACAACATAGTAACTGGAATAAGTACAACCGGCTTTATCCAACCAATTGCCATAGGAACATCATTTTTCAGTGAAATTAGTATTTGAGGTGTACATTTTAATTTTACTTGTTCAGCTAATTGATGAAAGCGTGCTTCAAGAGCAGATTCAGCTGGAGATGTGCCTGTTTTAGGTAGTTGATTAACATTATACAATTCAATGAAAAGTTTCACTGCAAGAACAAAACTAATCGTTATCCAAGTCAATGACAAATAGGGTAAAAATTCAACCGTATTCGAATACCAAACAGCTGTGCTCTGAATGTCATTACCAATTGAATTTCCAAGTGATACATTGTTATTAATCAATGGAATAAATTGTTGGAAGTCTGGCTTATAAATAATAAAGAAGGTGAACAAAGGTATTAATAAGTTTGCAACCATAGCCAATGACGAAAAGGCATAACGCCATTGTGGTTTTTTATAAGAAGTAAACGTTAATGCCAATTTAAGCGCAAGCGCAACGAAAACCCCTTGCCACATAAAGTGGATTAGGGTTAACGATAAATTGTATAAAAATGGACTACTCATTAAGTTATCCTGCATTATTCTTCCGTGTTTAAGTGCTCATTATAAATACTACTTTAACAGGTGTATCGATTACTATTTTTCTAAATCATTGAGTAATTGGCGAATATCGGCAATTTCCTCTTTACTGGTGGATTCATCTAAAGCTCGCATAACTAACTTTGATGTTGAGCCACCGAAAGCTTTTGAAGCGAGATCTTTTAATAATGAAGATTGAGTAAAAGTCTCACTATTAGCTGGCGCATATACATGTGCTCGGTTACTTTCATCACGAATGACCAACGTTTTTTCATGCATAATTTGTAAAATCTTTAAAACTGTAGTGTAGCCTGTTTTTTGAGTTTTACTAACAACGTCATGAACCTGACGAACAGTTGCTGGACCGACTTTCCAGAGAACATTAAGCAAAGTTAACTCTGCTTCTGTAGGCTTGATATTTATATTATCTCGAGCCATTGAAATTCCTTAAGCTATGAATAATTAAAGTTATATACGAATGCAATCGTATCTTGTGTTGATAAAATGAGCAACCACTTTTCTTTATAGTGTCATTCTTTTGTAACACGACTTTGATATCTAAGGATTTTTAATTTTTAAAATTCTAATTTTCTTCAACGATTAGTTTAGTACGAGCTGGATAGTTGGTAAAAATTGCGTCAACGCCTAATTGTTTACATCTTAGTATATCTTGTTCACGATCTACGGTGTAAACCCAAACAGATAAGCCAAGTTGATGAATGTCATTGACCAATTTTTGATTTAAACATTCTATTGAAGGGTTAATTGATTGAGCTTGAAGCTTTATCTTATATTCATCAATACTTAAAGGGTAATGCGCAATTAATGCAGCAGTTTCTACTTCAGGGATAAGGTCTTTAACCGCTAGCAATAAATGGTGGTTAAAGGCAGAAATTATAAACTGAGCATAACTAAATTTTTGATTTTGAGTATATTCATTCAATAATTTTATTAATGCTTGAACAATGATATCTATATTAGTCGCGTCTGCAACTGAAGTTTTTAATTCGATATTTACCAAAGTACGACCATTAATAGCTTTCAATGCTTCATCGAGGGTCGTAATAGGTTGATTGCTTTTGGTAATAGAGAGGAGATCTGCTAAGGGTAATTCATTGAAATGAAATTCATTACCCGCGTTGTCTTTTACATAGGAGTCATGCAATAAAACAAATTTCCCTGAAAGCTTATGATACTGAGCGTCTAGCTCAATACCGTCAGCTTGTTGCAATATTGCGTTTTCGAAAGCCAGAAGAGAGTTCTCAGGGAACTCTCCACTCGCACCTCGATGAGCAATTATTTTCATGATTAATCTTGGTTAACAGTATTTGCGTCAGCATTCTCAACATCAACATCAACATCAACATCAACATTATCAGTGGTAACAATATCAGCATAATGCTCACCTAAACGTGTAACGGTACCTGACTCTGCATGCATATTAAATTCAACCATATTTGGTGCAAACGCTGAAACTACGGTTGAGCCAAGCTTGAAACGTCCCATTTCATCACCTTTTTCAAAGGTAATTGCGTCAGCGCCATCAGCAGGGTAACTCTCTTGAAAAATACCTTTCTTTCTTGATGAAGTAATTGTGCCTGCCCATGTGGTTTCTATACTGGCAACAATTGTTGCTCCTACAAGCACCATAGCCAAAGGACCATGTTTTGTGTCAAATATAGCAACCACACGTTCATTACGTGAAAATAAATTAGGCACGTTATTGGCAGTTAACGGGTTAACAGAAAATAAGTCACCCGGCACGAAGATCATTTCACGTAACGTTGCAGCCATTGGCATATGAATGCGGTGATAATCTTTAGGTGCTAAATAGATACAGGAAAATTTACCGCCTTGAAATGGCTTGGCAGTATTATATGAACCACCTAACAAAGTCTCTAATGAATAATCAAAACCTTTAGCCTGAATTAGTCTGCCGTCTTCAATATCTCCTTGTTGACTAATCGCACCATCTACAGGATAACAAAGTGCTCCGTCATTATCATCAATTGGGCGAGCACCTTCTTCAAGTTCACGGGTAAAGAAATCATTAAAAGTTTTAAAATCCTCAGCATCTTTGAATTTTGCTTCAGCCATATTAATGTTGTAGTTTTTAATGAATGCTTTAATCGCTTTAGTTGTTAACGTGCCACATTCTGCATCGGCAAATTTTCCTGCCAAACGAGAAATGATATGTTTCGGCATAATGTATTGAAGGGTAATTTTTAATTTGTTTAAAAGCACTGATTGATCCTTTATTTTAATTTTTGTTAATCGTTGAAACGAGACGTTAATTTATTATCGCCTAAGCTCGTTAAAATTCGCTGAAAGCTTGCTAAACGTTTTGGGTGTATTTTCAGATCTTTACCTGCCGCTATTAACGCGCAACCCGGATCTTTTTGGTGTTTGCAATCTCTAAATCTACAATCACCTAAGTAATCTTCAAATTCTATAAAACCGCCGTAAACTTCTGCAGGGGTTAAATGCCATAAACCAAATTCACGGATTCCTGGTGAATCAATTAAGTCTCCACCTTGTTTGAAATGGTATAAACGCGCAACAGTTGTTGTGTGCTGGCCCAACCCTGAATTTTCAGAAACTACTTTCGTCATCACACCTAATTCAGGCATTAACGAGTTAGTGAGTGTTGACTTACCAACGCCGGATTGTCCAACAAAAACGCTAGTATGTTCACTGAGCTGAAGTTTAAGGTCTTCAATACCTTCTTGAGATTCATTACTGACATAAATAACTTGATAACCGATGTCACGATAAATATTGAGCTGTTGTTCAATATCAGCTTGAGACGCTTCATCAAATAAATCTGTTTTGTTCAGTAAAATAACAGGGGTAATGCCTGTTTGCTCTGCTGCGACTAAATAACGATCAATAATATCTGGATTAAAAACAGGTAAAACTGAAGACACAATCAATATTTGAGTAATATTGGCAGCGATAGGTTTAACGCCGTCATATACATCAGGACGGCTTAAAACTGAAGTGCGTTCATGAACAGCTTCAATAACACCCGAAATGCTATGTTGAGTTTCTTTACCTCTGCGCCATAAAACTTTATCGCCACACACTAAAGATTTAACACCACGTCTAATATTACAACGTATGCAATCTCCGTTTTCAGCTTCAACATCGGCATGTTGCCCAAAACGGCTGAGAATAGTGCCGCTTTCAGCTTCACCTAGTTCAGTATCTTGCCATTTTACTTGCTCAGGTTTATTACGTAGCTTTTTAGCTTGATTGTCTTTTATACGTCTTGTCTGACCTTTAGTCAGCTTTTTGACCTTAGACATGCAATTTCATCATGTTATTTATGTATATTTCACTATTATATAAAAAAGGTAATGTGACAAAACGTTTTTATCACAGTTCATTGTCACGTATTATACTGACTAAATCACAATTCATCTAATATACTTGTAACAGCAAGTAAAACAGTTGGCTATTTAAGGAAACGGTATGACGTGTAGCGATACAAATTTAATTTGGTTAGACCTGGAAATGACAGGACTAGAGCCCGCTGTAGATGTGATTATAGAGATTGCTAGCATAATTACGGATAGCCATTTAAACATTTTGGCTGAAGGTCCCGTTTTTGCAATTCATCAAAGTGATGATGTTTTAGATAACATGAGTGAATGGTGTATAGAACATCATGGTAAATCAGGCTTGACTAAACGATGCCGTGAAAGTGTAAGTTCATTGGCAGATGCGACTGAAGCTACGCTAAAATTTGTTGAGCAATATGTACCAAAGGGAAAGTCACCGATGTGTGGTAACAGCATTGGACAAGACCGCCGCTTTATCAACAAATATATGCCTGACTTTGAAGATTACTTCCATTACCGAAATTTAGATGTAAGTACTGTTAAAGAATTAGCACGCAGATGGAAGCCTGAAGTTTTAGACAAAGTCGTTAAAACGGGGGCTCATCTAGCGCTTGATGATATTTTAGAATCGATTGCCGAAATGAAAGTTTATCAAGAACACTTTTTTAAACTGTAAATTATAGTAGATAAATATTTTTAGAAGGAAAGCGCCAATGGCGCTTTTTTTTGTAAAACTAACAATGTCATCAAGCAAAAAAACTTGCAGGTCAGACCAGTTTGCGCGACACTGTTTTAAAATTATATTTGCGCAGTAGGCTCATGACCAATAAATTCAGAAAAATTGTAAATAAAGTTAATAAGGCTCCTCGTTACATGCGGTCGTTTTTATTAACTAAAATCTTCTGTACAACCGTAAAATTTGCAGGAACTTCATCAATAAAATTAGTATCGGTATCCAATACTCAAGCCTTACTCACCTTAGAAAATAAGAAAAAAGTGCGTAATCATATTGGTGGCATTCATGCTATTGCAGCTGCACTTTTAGCGGAATCAGCGACAGGTATCGTTTTTGGAATGAATGTTTTGGATAGTTGTGTACCGCTTTTGAAAAGCATGACAGTTCATTATCAAAGACGAATGAAAGGTAACTTAATTGCAGTAGCAAAAATAACTGAAGCTGATGTCCAAATGATCGAGAATTCAGACAAAGGCAGCATGATGGTAAGTGTAGAAATAACAGATGAAACAGAGCAGCAGCCTATTTTTTGTGAAATGGAATGGGCTTGGGTAAAGAAGAGAACCTAATTACTTGGATATTAAAGCGTAATAGAGCCCTAAAAACCGTTGATTCTTAGTGACAATTCCTTACACTGTATTTTTACCCGAATTTACCGTTGAAGGTACAGTACAATATGGACGTTTCTCGTTACTTGAATCAGCAATTATCAGGGCGATTTTTTCGCATTGCTTCCCTTTCATTTTTCCTCTGTATTTCTCTCACGGTACTTTTAGCACTTCGTGATAATCAACTTACCCTGCTAGTTGGGGAAAAACTGCCATCGATCACGAAACACAATATTGAACAACAGCAAATTTTATCTATATACCTTGCGTTAGATGATTTAGCTAAGCGTACACATGCCGACAATTTAAAGGGGGATTATGAACAAGTTCAGCAGAAAATTAATAACGTGTCATCCCTCGCTAATAAAAATAAATCTCAAATTGATCTTGTGTATATCGGCCATAAAGAATTTGAGGGCGTTATAGATAAACTGAATAAAAATCATGATAGAAATAATCAATTAAAGCAAAACACGATAATTCAATTACAGTTAATTAATGACCAGTTAACATCTGATATAAAAGAAAAACAGCGACAAACTGAGTTATTGTTACAGCAAATAAGTACAGATATATTTACTGATAAAGTTACTGCAAATAGATCTAAGGCTTACGCCAAGCAAATAAAAGAACTTAGCCAATTACAAAGACTCCAACAGACAATTATTCGTGCATTGTTAGCCTTTCAACAATTAGATTTACAGTCTTCTATTCTTGATTTTGATGATGTCAGTGAAGAACTGAAGCAGGCAATGACAAACTTCTTTCCTAGCGGAAGACTCGCTAATAAAAACCCTTCGTTATTGGTTACTCAATTTGTAACATTAGAACAACTTTTATTTTCACAACAGAATTCAGTGGCAAAATGGCGTAGTCACTTACGTTTGTCTCGGTTGTACATCGAATTTATTAAAAAACAACAACAAAAAATCCAACAATTAGTACTAACAAAATCCACCGTAGGCACCTCACTACTATCAAATAAATTATTTTTAATAGATTGGGTACCTGTCGATATAAAGGATTTATTCGAGCAACAAAATATCACCCTCAATAACCAACATTTACAGCTATCGGTTCTTGGTCTTATAGGATTACTTTTCTTACTTCTTCTGAAGATGATCTTCGGAGCGAAGAAAAAAATAAAAAGACATGGACAGCAAAGTGTACATTTATTTGATCAATTTATTGAGAGGAGAAACAGCGATAAAAAGTGTTCGGCCGACAGTTTAAATTCTAAAGAAAATAAAATAATAGCGGAAAAATTTCAAAAATCGCTAGCAGTGATGATTGAACCTGAGCACAGTGAAAAAGAATATCAGCAACAGCTTGACGAACAAAAGACGGCCAATAAGAATATTAACCAACAGTTTGAAGAAATTAAAAAATTGAAAAGTTGTATTGAATTTTTAGAGTCAGCTTCTTCAGCAGAAAATTTACTGAGAGAATCTCAAGAAAGAAATAATAACGAAAAATTAAGTAATATGGTGGTACGCACTATGTTACAAAGTCAAAGTGTTTCTATTGGGTCTGGTGTTACATCACTGCAAGTGTATCGACAACTGGCACGCATTTTTGATTGGTGTAGACAAAATAGAATTAGGCATGAATTTTCGTCTGAAATGCAATCAATGACACTGAATGATGTTTTTTTACATCGAGAAATAGACGCTGCATTACTCAATGTCATTGCAGACTCGCATTTTCAGCGTAATAATATTTATTACCAACAAGACGTAAAATTATTAACACACGCTAAATTAGATATTCGCTTATTTCATCGACTATTTAGTGGAATATGCAGATTATTACTTGCTGATTTATTTAAAGCTAATTTACAAATCAATACTACAGTAGTGGATAAGAATGAAGGTCAGCAAATTGTTCGTTTTGAATTATCAGTAACGACGAGTAAAAAAATATCGCAAGTGCCTGAAGAGGTAGAGCGATTATTATTGGTTGAACGTGCGGAGTCAGAAAAAATAATATCAAACGATACACTGGATTATATGTGTTTGCTGTTTGACTCATTGCATGTCACCGACAAGAATGCTCAGTTACAAGAGGGAGGGTATCAGTTTTCATTCACACTACCTATTGCCTTGGCCGATGTTACTCATGAAATCACATCTAAAAATATCGATTTGCATCAGGCGAATATTTTATTGCTCTCTAATGACAATAGTATCCAAAACACAATCGAAAACGCTATTTCTTCAGCGAATGGGTTAATAGAAAGTTTTGCGAAACCCGAATTAATTATTCAGCAACTCAGTACCAACTGCTTGGCCAAGAACAAAATCGATCTTGTGATTTTGGGTAGTGATTTTTATTCAAAGTCACTTGAAAATATTCAACAACATATTTCAAGTTTAGATGAAAGCATTCAGCCGAAACTCTTTGTGATGCAGCCGTTTTTTAATGCATCGTTAGAAAAGTATGGTTTATTTGAACAAACAGCCAATCCATTAAAAATAAATGAATTGCAGCAAAGTTTATCTAATTTTTTATCTGATGATAGAAAGAGTAATAAGAAATTTGATGCAAATACGTTTAACACGCATCCGTACTTAGTGACGCAAGTTGAAGTTCTTTTTGCGGTTGAAAACCCGACTGAACATTTAACATTAATACGTATTTTACAGTGGCTAGGTTTACAGATAAAGATTGTTTGTCAGCCAAAAGCTATGATGAAATTCTGGACTTCTGGTCGATATTTATTATTATTTACTGAGTTTGAACAATCACCTTTTATTGAAATGGCAGCAGGGAAAGGGGTACGTCGAGATATATTTACTTTTAACAAGCGTAGCTTTGCGACGACTGGTGACCAATCCTTAGTTGAAAAGTGGGGCGAGTTTGTCGTACCGGAACTTAAAAACATTGACGCGTTAGTTGCATTATTACAACCGTGGTTAAAACGGAAAGAAACTAAAGTCATTTCTGTTGATAAAAATGAAAAATTCACTAATGAAATCAATATAATTAAGCCTAGTGAAGTAAGTACGGTTAATACAAGTGAACCGCTAGATAATTTATCATCGGTATTAGTTTTACCTGAAATGTCGAAGAACAATAAACCACAAGCTATAGATTTGGTTCTATATGCACAAAATCAGGGTTCAGCTGAGTTGGCCGTTATAATGCTTGATGAATATCTTGATGACATTGATGAAGCGGTTAAAAAACTATCGGTAGCGCTCGCAGAGAAAAATATCATTTTAGCTATAAGTTTAACCAACACCTTGATTAAAATAGGTACCATATTAGCCGCTCAGGATTTTACTGATATTTGTCACCAACTACTGGTAAAGCTTAACAAAGGTGTGACAACAGACCATAAGCAAGTTATGGTGTTATTTAGTCAATTAGATCGTCAAAAATTACAGTTAAATCAGTTTGCTGAGGCAATTTAGAGATGATTGAACATGAAAAAACAATCGAAGTTTCGAGCCCTTGTGTGCGAAACTGTTGTTTAAACGCAGAAGATATATGTTTAGGCTGCTACCGACATATAAATGAAATTCTCGCGTGGAAAAACTATAAAACGGATGAAAAAAAATTCGTTGTTAACAGCTGTATCCAAAGGCGTGCTTCGGCAGAAAAGAAAAATTATCAAGGTAAAAGTTAAATGGAAATTACTGAACAAAGTGAATTGGATGACTTTTCTCAACTTACCGTATTAATAATCGACGACAATCGACTCGTGCATGACACCCTAAAAAGGGGATTGTATGACGTAGGGATCAATCACGTAAAATGTGCGGAAAGTGCTTATTTTGGTATAAGGTTATGTGAATCAGAACGTTTTAATATTGTTATTTGTTCATTCAATGTTAACAGTGATAAAGACGGTTTTCATTTACTTGAAGAATTAAAATTCAGAGGACATGTTAATAAAACTACAGTATTGATTTTCCTTAGTACTGAAACTAATGAGTCTCTGGTTAATTCGATTGTGGAATTACAACCTGATGATTTTTGGGTAAAACCGCTAGCGCCTAAAAAAGTTAAAGAACGCTTAATACATACTTTGCAAGTTAAAAAGCAATTATTCAACATGTATCGCTCGATTGACACGAAGAGCTTTGCAAAAGTTATTTATTTTGCGGACCGTTATTTAGCTAATGAGAATTTGCACCATTTCCATTCGAACATATCACGGATGAAAGGTGAGGCTTATTTAAACCTTTTAGAATTTGAAACTGCAGAAGGTTTCTATAAAGGTTTAATGAAAACATATACTTATGCTTGGGTGTATTTGGGTTACGTAAAGTCGTTATTAAAACAAGGGCGTATTAACGAAATTCATGAATTAATAGAAAAATTAATCGAGAAGCCAGCTACAAGATTTGGTGCTCACGATATGCTTGCTCAATATTATATTGAGCAAGAGCAATATGACAAAGCCTATAACGAGATAAAAAAAGCGACGGAGTTATCACCTCGCAATATTGATCGTAATAAAAAGTCTTGGGATTTGGCGCGTCTCAATCATGATCACGAAGGGCAATATATCGCCACTCGAAACATTGCGAAACAAGCAAAAAATTCTATCCATGATTCGCCAGAATTACTGTTAAATGTGATTCGCTCAGGTATCGATTTAGCGAGCGCACTTACAGATGAACGAACAGCGCTAGTTTTGAAACAAACGGACAAATACCTCAGTCAGCTTCAAAGTGAGTATGGCAAAGAGTTAGGTGAATTCAAACAACAGTTGTTAGTGATACAAGCACGTTTATATATTGTCCGTGAACAAAAAAGCAAAGCCATCAAACTCATTGAAAATCATGTGGATTTAATACCTTCACCGCAAATTGAAGACAACCTAGATAAAGTTAAAGTATTTCACGAATTGGGTATGCGCGAAGAGGCTGTTAAAATGTTAGATGCCATTAGTAATCAAGCCACAGGAGATTCACTTACTGGCCAAGTCATCAACAAATATATAGAACAAGAAAGTATTGAACGGGCTGAAATTAATTTTTCTCCAAAGCAATTAAATGACATGGCGATTGAACATTTTGAAAAGAACCGTTTGAAACCAGCACTTGATGCTATTCAACAGGCACTTCGATTAACGCCGCATAATATTAAACTGACAATGCGTATGTTAAAAATATTGATCGTGATAAAGCAAAGTAACGAATTTGAAGAATGTCACGAAGTCTTAGGTGATGAAGCTATTGAAACATTGTTATCTTCAAGTGTTAAAGGGAATGGTCTAGAAGCAATAGATAAACTCAAAATAAAATGGCAAGAAGCTGAACCTGTTAAGCGTCTCTAGGTAAACCTTTTTCAACACTACGAACTAGTCTTTCAGTTAACCTTTGATTTTTTATATGAAGCGTTTTTTGCTGTTCTATAGCGATACGTTTTTGCTCTTGCTGGCGCAGTGCCCAATGAATATGTTCAGCTACCATCGTTTCTGCGTTGATAAGGTTTTGAGTTAACGCTTGAATATTTTCTTCTATGTACGGTGCATTACCTATTGCAACTGCAATATTTCGTTGCCAGCTTTGAAAGCCGATTCGACGGATAGGTGAACCTTCAGTTTTACTCAGAAAAGTTTTTTCATCCCAGCTAAATACGGTCAGTAATTCAATGTTATCAAGATTTTGACGTGGTGAAAAATCACCTTCATCGCTCAAATTTGCAAACTTATTCCACGGACAAATTAGCTGACAATCATCACAGCCATAAATTCTATTGCCAATTAATGGTCTAAATTCTTCAGGGATTGCATCACGTAATTCTATCGTTAAATAAGATATGCACCGACGAGCATCAACCACGTAAGGAGCAACTATCGCTTGGGTAGGGCAAATTTTAATACATGAAACGCAGCTACCGCATTCGTTTGATGCCGGTTCGCTAATAGGCAAAGGAATATCAACTAAAAGTTCACCGAGAAAAAACCATGAACCTGCATTTTTATTGATGAGTAACGAGTGTTTGCCTACCCAGCCTAATCCCGCTTTTTCAGCTAAAGGCCTTTCTAAAATAGGCGCAGAGTCAACAAACGGGCGGAAATTAAACGTTTCACAATATTCACTGATTTTGTCACCAAGTTGTTTTAGGCGTTTACGAATTAACTTGTGATAATCACGTCCTAGTGCATAACGACTAATATAGGCATGATCTTTCTTTTTGAGTATGTGTGCGAATTTTGCTTCAGGGGGTAAATAATCCATACGAACACTGATCACTCGTGTTGTACCTTCAACAAGTTCTTGAGCACGGGCACGCATTAAACCATGCTTTTCCATATAATCCATCTCGCCATGATAATTATTTTCTAACCAATCTGTTAAGGCTTTTTCATGACTAGATAAATCAATATCGCTAAAGCCAACTTGGGAAAAACCTAGCTCTTGTCCCCAATGTTTTATTTGTTTAGCCAATGCTTGATAGTTGATTGTAGATGTCGTCATAATTGAATAATAATCGCTGGAAAGTTAGAAAAGTATTAGGAGAAACTAATGAAAGTAAAACGGTTAACCAATAGTTTACCACAAGAGACTTTTTCCACGAACAAGAGTTGAGTAATCAAAGAAATGAGATGAGTTTTTAATGTTTCTTTGTGATGTTTTGATAATTTTATTACACAAAAGCCGAGTAAAATTGGTATGCTTATAAATGACTAATTGTTCGTTCCCCAGCAACTTATACATAATTAATGTTAGAAAAAATAAATGAAAGAAATACTTACAAACAAACAGTACTTTTTAGCCGATGAATCAGCAACAATTGCCGTTGGTGAAAAGCTGGCCAATATTGTGAAAAGCCAACTTAATGAAGGAATTGTCGTTTATTTATATGGTGACTTAGGTGCCGGAAAAACCACATTGACTCGAGGTTTCGTTCAAGGCATGGGACATGAAGGCCACGTTAAAAGTCCTACATATACATTAGTTGAACCTTACGAATTCAATGATTGGTTAGTTTACCATTTTGATTTATACCGATTGTCAGATCCTGAAGAATTAGAATATATGGGGATTCGAGATTATTTTGCCAATAATTGTTGCTGTTTTATTGAGTGGCCAGAAAAGGGAGAAGGTATGATCAAGGAACCTGATTTGCGTATCGACTTAGCGTATAGTGAAGAACAAAGAACAATTAACGTGCAAGCAAAAACCTCGTTAGGTGAGCAAGTACTGAATGAACTAATCTAATATAGCTTCATAGCAGCAGTAGGAAGGAAAGCCGTAAATGAATATTCGAACGTTATTATTAGCTATTTTATTATCTGTAGGCGCTTTCTTTCCAGCCTATGGAAATAGTATTGATGGCGTTCGTGTTTGGCCAGCCCCAGAAAATACGCGTATTGTTTTTGATTTAAGTAACAAACCCGATTATAAATATTTCAGTTTAAAAAATCCTCAACGTTTAGTCATTGATTTTAAGAACAGTAAAAACCTCGTTTCTTTTAAAAATGTTTTAAAAACAGATAAGCGTATTAAGCGTATTCGAACGAGTAAATCCAAGACTAAAGGAACCACACGCTTAGTGTTGGAATTGGCGAATAATTATTCTTTAGCTGTTTTTCCTTTAGCTCCTGCAGGACAGTACGGTAATCGTTTAGTTATTGATTTATTTGATCAAGAAAAAATTACACAGCGTACACATACTCCGAAAAATGATGATCGCGATATCATTATTGGTATTGATGCGGGGCACGGCGGTGAAGATCCTGGTTCTATCGGTGGAAAAGGCAGCTATGAAAAACGGGTAACCCTCGCAATAGCGAAAAAAATTGCCGGTTATATTAATAAAGAAAAAGGTATGAAAGCGGTAATGGTACGTGATGGCGATTATTATGTATCTGTAGGCCGACGTAGCGAAATAGCAAGAAAGAATGAGGTGGATTTTTTAGTTTCAATTCATGCTGATGCTTTTAGAACTCCACAACCCAATGGTGCCTCAGTATGGATCGTATCGAACAAACGCGTTGAATCTGAAATGGCAAAGTGGTTACGTAATCGTTCCAAAAACTCAGAACTCTTAGGTGGCGGTGGCGGTGTAATTAAAAATACGCGTGATGATAATTTGGCGAAGACTTTAGCTGATATGAATAAAGAGCATTCACAAGGTGTCAGTATCAGTATGGCAAATAGTGTTTTGAAGCAGTTAAAGAAAGTGACCAAAATGCATAAAAAAGTACCGCAGCATGGCAATTTTGGTGTTTTGAAGTCATCAGATATACCTTCAATATTAGTGGAAACGGGCTTTATTTCAAATCACAAAGAAGAGCAAAACCTCAACTCTAGTGCTCATCAACGAAAGCTCGCAAAAAGTATTTTCCAAGGCATTAAAAATCACTTTTTGTTTCAACCTCCTATGGGAAGTTACTATGCGTCTATTGAAAAGCGCGAACACAAAATCACGCGTGGTGAATCCTTATCTGCTCTTGCACAACGCTATAAAGTTTCAATAAAGCAATTGAAAACAGTAAATAATTTAACCTCGAATACCGTCCGCATTGGTCAAACATTGACAATTCCCCGTGCAGATTAATTTAATTATAAAATATTAACGATCAAAATTTATGACAATAGAAATCCTTCCTGCTCGCCTTGCAAACCAAATTGCTGCTGGCGAAGTGGTAGAACGTCCATCTTCTGTAGTGAAAGAGTTAGTTGAAAACAGCTTAGATGCTGGCTCTACCACTATTAAAATAGACATAGAGAAAGGCGGTGCTAAACGTATTCGTATAAGCGATAACGGCTCCGGTATTGTCAAAGACGAATTAACGTTAGCGTTAAGTCGTCATGCCACCAGTAAAATTAAAAATTTAAATGACTTAGAAGGTATTTGTAGTTTAGGTTTTAGAGGAGAAGCACTGGCAAGTATTAGTTCTGTTTCTCGATTAACGCTTACATCTAAACCCGCAGAGCAAGAGTCTGCTTGGCAAGCAATTGCCGAAGGGCGAGACATGGCTGTAGCACTACAACCCGCGGCACATCCTAATGGCACAACGATCGATGTCGTTGATCTTTTCTTTAATACCCCAGCGAGACGAAAGTTTCTTCGTACTGAAAAAACAGAGTTTTCCCACATTGAAGAGGTTATTAAGCGCATTGCGTTAGCACGTTTTGATGTGAGCTTTATTTTATCGCATAACCAAAAAGTGATAAAACACTTCAGGGCTGTTAATAATAAAAGCTTATTTGGAAAACGTGTTGCACAAATTTGTGGACCAAAGTTTATTGAACACGCGCTTGAGGTTGATTGTCAACATGGCGATTTACAATTATCTGGTTGGGTAGGTCTGCCAAGTTTTGCACGTAGCCAGAATGATTTATGCTTTAGTTATGTGAATGGCCGTATGATGCGAGATAAATTAATTAATCATGCCATTCGCCAAGCGTATAGTAACTTGTTGCCAGCGGATACTTATCCTGCTTTTGTACTTTTTTTAGAGCTTGATGTTCGTGAAGTTGATGTAAACGTTCACCCAGCAAAGCACGAAGTCCGTTTTCACCAAGGCCGATATATTCATGATTTTATTTATTCTGTTTGTCACAACGCCTTAAGCGATAGTATTAACAGTAACCTTATACCTGAGCATGAATACCAAACGACGGATTTACCACAACATCAGCCTGAAATTAGTGCAGTAAGCTATTCACAAAGTCCAGTTGAGCAGCAAGGAAGTGATTATCAAACAACACGTGACTATATAAAACCATTGACGAAAGTTGCTGATGTGAACAATGAAACCTATCAGCTAAGTAATCAAAGGAATCAGTCTTCTTATACTCACAATAATAATCAAGTCAGTAGGAACGCTGCAAAAGCTTATCAAACATTAATGACGCCTATGCCTGATGATGAAGAATCAGTTGAAAGTAATAAAGAAACAATTTCATTAGAAAGCAATGAAAATGAAACCTTAGCGTTTATAACAGTTGTTGAACAACAATATGCAGTGATCAAATTGAATCATGAGCTTCGTTTGTTATCATTAAATAAAATAGAACAAGCACTTAAGTTTATTGAAGTTAAAGAAAGGTGGCATCAAGATTTTATCAGTCAACCTTTATTGTTACCCATCAAAATCCCGTTAAATTATGAACAAGTCAGTTTTATTGAACGTCATACGGATGCTTTGAAAAAAATTGGTGTTGTGGTCAATGTATTAACAAAAAATAGCGTGCAAATTCGCCAATTTCCAGCTTTATTAAGAAATAAGGACGTTAACCTTAGTTTTAACAAATTACTTAAACTATTATTGATTCACAATGTTGATAAATTAACAAATAATGAATGGCAACAAGCATTTGCAAGTTTATTAACAACGAGTGCTTATGATGCCAAACTTGCTGTAAATCTACTGCGTTTAAGTAAGCAGCAATTTAATTCTACATTCGATCAGCACTTACGCTTGAATTCTGTAGTGGTAGACCTCACATCTTCAATAACAAAGTTAACTAATGCCTAATAAAGTGATGTCTGAAGTTATATCAATAAATAATATTGACACCAAACAAAGTAAATTACCGCCAGTAATATGCTTGATGGGACCTACAGCATCTGGAAAAACTGCATTAGCAATGGCATTACATGATGCTTTACCTTGCGATATTATCAGTGTTGATTCCGCCCTTGTATATCGGGATATGGATATCGGTACAGCAAAACCAACAGCAGAAGAGTTAATAAAGTACCCACACAGTTTAATCAATTTAATCGATCCGAGTGAAAGTTACTCAGCCGCTGACTTTTGTCGAGATGCTTTAAGAGAAATTGACAAAAGCCGAGCTAACAACCGTATACCTTTATTGGTAGGCGGTACCATGATGTATTTTAAAAGTTTGATTGATGGTATTTCACCCTTACCAACTGCAGACGCTAAAATTCGCCAAGAGATAGAAGCTGAAGCTAAAGAGCTGGGTTGGAGTCATTTACATGATCAACTGGCTAAAATTGACCCTGTATCTGCCGAGCGTATTCATAAAAATGATCCGCAACGTTTGATACGGGCTTTAGAAGTTTACCGTATCACTGGCAAGAGTATGACTGAATTAACTAAAGTTAAAGGTGATCGTCTTGGTGGTGATGTTTTACAGTTTGCTATTTCACCCAAAGATCGTAAAGACTTACATGCTCGCATCGCTCTGAGATTTGAGCAGATGATTGAGCAAGACTTTGAGTTAGAAGTCGTTAAGTTAAAAGAACGTACTGATTTGCATGTTAATTTACCCTCAATACGTTGTGTTGGCTATCGACAGATGTGGGAATATTTAAATGATGAAGTTGATCATGATGAAATGGTCTTCAAAGGAATTTGTGCAACCCGCCAATTAGCTAAACGCCAATTGACGTGGCTGAGGAATTGGCCAAATTTGCATTGGTTGCATATGGAAGATGAAAATAATTTAAAAGATATTCTGTCTTCAGTAAGCAAACTTTAAACCTTGATGTATAATGAAAACAGTTGCATAGTAAGTAACTAGTTTTATGAAAAAAACTCGAACAATAAATTTATTAAAAATAACAATAAAAGGGGCCAAATAATGGCAAAAGGGCAATCGTTACAAGACCCATTTTTGAATGCTTTACGACGTGATCGCATTCCAGTAGCAATATATTTAGTTAATGGGATTAAACTACAAGGACAAGTAGAATCTTTTGATCAATTCGTTATTTTACTTAAAAATACAGTAAGCCAAATGGTTTACAAGCATGCGATTTCTACTGTTGTTCCTTCTCGGGCAGTCTCTACCATGCCTGCACCTTCAACAGGTGACTTTAATCAAGAACAACAAGATTAATGATTTTATTGAGTTTGGTTATTGGCCAGATATGTAATGTCCAAAAAGATTTTTTGGTTTAGCTATTTAGTTTATAGGTACTGCTCAATTGTTTGATCGTTATAAAGCAGGTGAACAAGCCATACTTGTTCATCTGGATTTTCCTGATGAAAATGCACGTGAAGACCTACAAGAATTTGAATTACTTGTAAGTTCGGCTGGCATCAATTCACTTAATATTATTACCGGTAAGCGTAATACACCTCATACAAAGTTTTTTGTAGGCAGTGGAAAGGCTGAAGAAATTGCTGAAGCGGTCTCTCTGTATAAAGCTGACGTCGTACTTTTTAACCATTCATTGTCACCTTCACAAGAAAAAAATATTGAAGCATTATGTGAATGTCGAGTTGTAGATCGCACTGCACTTATTTTAGATATTTTTGCCCAACGAGCACGTACACATGAAGGTAAGCTTCAAGTTGAACTTGCACAGTTGCGGCACATGAGTACTCGACTTATTCGTGGCTGGACCCATCTTGAAAGGCAAAAAGGCGGTGTTGGATTAAGAGGTCCCGGTGAAACGCAATTAGAAACTGATCGACGTTTACTTCGCGAACGTATGGTAAACATTCGTAAGCGTTTAGAAAAAGTAGAGAAACAGCGTCAACAAGGTCGGCGTGCAAGAAATCGCGCAGAGATCCCAACACTTTCATTAGTGGGTTATACCAATGCAGGTAAATCTACATTGTTTAACCAAATTACGAAGGCAAATGTTTATGCCGCGGATCAACTTTTCGCAACGTTGGACCCAACATTAAGAAAAATAAATATTGAAGATGTCGGTCGAGCAATTTTAGCGGATACTGTTGGTTTTATTCGACATTTACCTCATGATTTAGTTGCAGCTTTTAAAGCAACGCTAACTGAAACTCGTGAAGCAGAGTTATTACTGCACGTAATTGATATATCGGATGACCGTCGAACTGAAAACATTGAGCAAGTAGAAGACGTATTAAAAGAGATTGATGCGGGTGATGTACCGCAGTTATTAATTTGTAACAAAATAGATGCTTTGGAAAACATTCAACCACGCATTGACCGAGATGATACAGGTTTGCCGATTCGAGTATGGTTATCTGCTCAAAAAGGTATTGGTATTGAATTGCTTTTTCAAGCCTTGTCAGAACGTTTAGGTAAGCAAATAATCAAGCATAACCTACGCTTACCTGCGAATGAGGGAAAGCTTCGTAGTGAGTTTTACCAGTTAAATTGTATTGAAGAAGAATCTTATGATGAGAATGGCGATTGTTTGTTGAAGGTAAAATTACCTGTTCGAGAATGGAATAGACTAATTAAACTCAATGAAGCTGATATAGAAGGCTTTATTGAAAGTTAACAGGCTGATATATTACTTGTATTGAGTAAGTCAGTTCTAAAATGTATTTAATTTAAAATGAGTGGAGAAGACCATGGCGTGGAATGAACCGGGGAATAATGATAAAGACCCCTGGAAAAAGAAAGATGATAAGAATCAAGGGCCACCTGATTTAGACGATTTACTGAAAGATATTGGTAATAAAGTTGGCGGTATCTTTGGCGGTAAATCATCAAACGGCGGAAGTAATAAAGGTGCATCAAGCATTGGCCTTATTATCGCTTTAATCGTTGGTATTCTTGTTTATGGTTTCAGCGGTTTTTATACCATTAAAGAAGCTGAAAAAGGGCTTGTTTTACGTTTCGGACAATATGCAGGTGTTGTTGAACCAGGATTACGTTGGAAATGGACATTTGCTGAACGTATTATTCCTGTGGATATGCAGACAACGCGAGATTTACCTGCATCAGGCTTTATGCTGACGCAAGATGAAAATGTTGTGCGTGTTGAAATGCAAATACAATACCGTGTTGTTGATGCGCGAAATTACATTTTTAGTGTAACCAGTGCAGATGATAGTTTGAGCCAGTCGTTAGACAGTGCATTACGCTTCGTCATTGGTCATTCTAACATGGATGACATCCTGACTAGCGGGCGTGAACAAGTTCGACAAGATGTTTGGAAAGAATTAGACAAGATTATTGAACCCTATAACCTTGGTTTAATCGTTGTCGACGTTAACTTTAAAGATGCACGTCCTCCAGAAGAAGTGAAAGACGCTTTTGATGATGCGATTTCTGCACAAGAAGATGAGGTTCGTTTTCTACGTGAAGCTGAAGCCTATGCAAGTGGTATTGAGCCACGAGCACGTGGACGGGTAAAACGTATGGAACAAGAAGCTCTTGCATACAAACAACAAACTGTTTTAGATGCACAAGGTGAAGTTGCTAAATTCGATAAATTATTACCAGAATACAATGCGGCTCCTGAAGTAACTCGTCAACGTATGTATATTTCAACAATGGAAAGCGTTTACGCGAACACCAGTAAAGTAATGGTGGATGTGGAGGGCGGAAATAATATGATGTACTTACCATTAGATAAAATCATGCAAAATCAGTCTTCAGGTCAACGAACTTTGCCACAAAGTCAATCAAGTGTGAATCAACCAATTAATACGTCTAGTTCAGCACCTGCTATGTCAGGTCGTTCAGACAGATTTAACGATGGGAGAAATTAAGCAATGAAAAATTTTATAATCGCACTTATTGTATTAATTCTAGTACTAAGCGTTTCATCTGTTTTTATCGTTTTTGAAGGGCAACGTGGTATTGTTTTCCAGTTTTCGAAAATTACACGAGATGCAAATACAGGTGAAATGAAAGTCTATGAACCAGGCTTACACTTCAAAATTCCTTTCATTAACAACGTTCGTAAACTTGATGCACGAATACAAACACTTGATGAAGCACCAGATCGTTTTGTTACATCAGAGAAAAAAGATTTGATGGTCGACTCCTTTGTTAAGTGGAAAATAGTTGATTTTTCTACATTCTATCTACGTACTGCAGGTTCAGTAGATAATGCTCGCGCTCTATTGAAACAGAAAGTAAATAATGGCTTACGTACCGAATTTGGTACACGTACCATTAAAGAAATTGTTTCTGGTGATCGTAATGGCATCATGGCAAAAGCACTAGAAAGTGCAGCGAGTAGCCGTGAAGATTTAGGTATTGAAGTTATCGATGTACGTATAAAGGCAATTAACTTACCAACGGAAGTTAGTGCGTCAATATACGATCGGATGCGAGCAGAACGTTCTGCTGTAGCCAAAGCACATAGATCTAAAGGTCAAGAACAAGCTGAAATAATTCGTGCAACGATAGACGCTAAAGTAACAGTAATGTTAGCAACAGCTCAAAAAAATGCACAAGAGATGCGAGGTGATGGTGATGCATTAGCCGCTAAAGTTTACGCTGACTCTTATGGTCAAGATCCTGAATTCTTCAGCTTTTATCGTAGCCTTTTAGCTTATGAAAAGAGTTTTAGTAGTAAAAGTGATATCTTAGTGGTTAAGCCTGATGGTGATTTCTTTAATTACTTAAAAGATGGCGCTAAAGTAAAAAAATAGCCAGCCATTTTTAATTTAATAAAAAAGCCATGACTTGTCATGGCTTTTTAGTATCTGATTACTTAACCGAATTTTTTATATTTTAATTATGATAAATAACCAAATTTTAATAATTGTTAAGGATAGAAGCATAATATGATCGAAACATTATTGATGGCATTAGCCATAGCATTTATTATTGAAGGGTTAATTCCAGCGCTTTTTCCTAATAAATGGAGAAGCTATGTTTTGAAGCTTGCAGAAGAATCGCCTTCTTCTATTCGTAATATCGGCATTAGTTTAATAATATTTGGACTCTTTATGCTTTTTTTACTCCAATAGTTTAATAAAAATATTTATAAAATCTTTTCTAAGCCCTTTAGATAATTGAATATTTTAAAATCGTCTTAAAATTCCTCATTTATTACTTGGACTCCAATTTATTATTTGATAAAATCCCCGCCTAATTTTTTATCGAAATTGAAAATATGGGCAAAAACGTAGTAGTTCTAGGAACCCAATGGGGTGACGAAGGTAAGGGTAAGATTGTTGATTTACTCACAGATAAAGCTAAGTACGTAGTACGTTACCAAGGAGGCCACAATGCGGGTCACACTTTGGTTATTGACGGTGAAAAAACCGTACTTCATTTAATTCCATCTGGTGTATTACGTGACAACGTAAAATGTCTCATCGGTAACGGCGTAGTATTATGCCCGAAAGCCTTGATGACAGAAATCGCCATGTTAGAAGCTAAAGGTGTACCAGTACGTGATCGCTTACTTATTAGTGATGCTTGTCCATTAATTCTTCCATATCATAATGCTTTAGATGCTGCGCGTGAAATCGCTCGTGGTAATAAAGCGATTGGTACTACTGGTCGTGGTATTGGTCCAGCATATGAAGATAAAGTTGCACGTCGCGGTTTGCGCGTTGGCGACTTGGTCTGTGCAGATTCTTTTGCAATAAAATTAAAAGAAATTGTGGAATACCATAACTTCTCGCTAGAGCACTACTATAAAGTAGAGCCTGTTTGTTATGAAACAGTGCTTGCTGATGCTTTATCAGTGCGTGAAGTTATTCTTAAGATGGTTGCCGATATATCAGAAATTCTTGACCAAGCCCGTAAAAATGGTGAGTCAATTATGTTTGAAGGAGCGCAAGGTACATTACTTGATATTGATCACGGTACTTACCCATACGTAACTTCTTCAAATACAACAGCAGGTGGCGTTGCTACTGGTTGTGGTGTTGGTCCTCGTCACTTAGATTATATCTTAGGTATTACTAAAGCATACACTACACGTGTTGGCTCTGGTCCATTCCCTACAGAATTAGACGACGAAATTGGAAATCACTTAGGTACTGTTGGTCATGAATTTGGCGCAACTACAGGGCGTGAGCGTCGCTGTGGTTGGTTTGATGCTGTTGCAATGCATCGTGCAATTCAAGTAAATAGTGTTTCAGGCTTTTGTTTAACTAAACTAGATGTTTTAGATGGTTTAGAAACATTAAAAATCTGTACTGGTTATAAAGACTCAGAAGGTAACATTATTACTGTTCCTCCTACGGCTGCTGAAGGTTATGAAAAAATAACACCAGTATATGAAGAAATGCCTGGTTGGTCTGAAGTAACGGTTGGTGCAACTTCTCGTGACGCTTTACCTGCAAACGCAATTGCTTACATCGCGCGTATCGAAGAATTAACGGGTGTTCCAGTTGATATTATTTCAACGGGACCTGAGCGTAATGAAACTATTGTGCTAGTAAATCCTTTTGCAGAGTAATATTTTGCGCTAAATCTTTTATTTAATAAAAGAATGCATTTTTAAAACCACCTATAAGGTGGTTTTTTTGTATCTAAAATAAACTATATTCAAACAGGCAATTAAATATAGATGCACAATAAACGGATTAATTTGAAAAAACAAAAGTAATAAAGTTAATAGAATTTATTAACTTTATGCCTAATTATGCTGATAAATTCTTTGTTATGCGTTGAAATCAAGAGAACTTGATAATTTAATATCACAAGTCACTGAAGTTTATAAAACACACAAATTTTTTTGATGAATAGATAAAGCTATATAACGAATATTTAATTTTATGATGTGCAATCAAAAAGTGCTAAGGGTATGTTTGTTATAGCTTCTAGCTATTTTTTATATAAGAATAACGTTGGACAAAATGTAAGATTACAATAATATATATAACTATGCTGTATATAAAAATAATAAAACGTGAAAAATGGCATATATAAAACAATTAATTTACCTAACGCATAGGACTCACCATGACTGATTTTCGCCAACAAGCTCTCGATTACCATCAATTCCCAACACCTGGAAAAATAGGTGTTGAATTAACTACCGCCGCTGAAACTAGCCTCGACTTATCTCTTGCTTATAGTCCTGGAGTTGCTGAACCTGTTCGTGCTATTGCTGAAAATCCTGATGATGTTTATAAATATACGGGAAAAGGAAATACCGTTGCTGTTATTACTAACGGCACAGCTATTCTAGGTTTAGGTAATTTAGGTGGTATGGCATCAAAACCTGTAATGGAAGGTAAAGCACTTTTATTCAAACGTTTTGCAGATATTAATTCGTTTGATATCGAAGTCAAACATAAAACGGTTGAAGATTTTGTTAATACCGTTGCTAACATCGCTGACAGTTTTGGTGGTATTAACTTAGAAGATATTAAAGCACCTGAATGTTTCGCCATTGAAAAAGCACTAATTGAGCGTTGTAAGATTCCGGTATTTCATGATGACCAGCATGGTACGGCAATTGTTACTGCTGCTGGTATGATTAATGCCTTAGAAATTCAAGGTAAAAGTATAAGAAATGCCAATATTGTATGTATGGGAGCAGGTGCTGCCGCAATCGCTTGTATGGAACTTTTAATAAAGTGTGGCGCACAGCGTGAGAAAATATACATGCTAGACACTAAAGGTGTCATTCACACACGTCGCGATGATCTGAATGAATATAAGCGTTTGTTTGCTAATAATACTGACAAACGTACACTAGAAGATGTAATTGATGGCGCAGATGTTTTTGTTGGGGTTTCTGGACCTAATGTGCTTTCCGGTGAAAACGTAAAATTGATGGCGGCTAATCCAGTTATATTTGCTTGTTCTAATCCAGATCCTGAAATAAAACCTGAATTAGCACTTTCAGTTAGAGACGATATTATAATCGCAACTGGCCGTTCTGATTACCCTAATCAAGTTAATAATGTTTTATGTTTTCCTTTCATTTTCCGTGGAGCACTAGACGTTCGTGCGAGAACGATTAACGATGAAATGAAAATTGCGGCGGTTCACGCTATTCGTGAATTAGCTAAAGAACCTGTTTCACAAGAAGTGTTAGATGCAAGTTGTGAAACAACCCTAATATTTGGTAAAGGCTATATTATACCTAAGCCTATGGATCCTCGTTTGTGTGGCCGTGTAGCACTAGCAGTGGCTAAAGCAGCGGTAGATTCTGGTGTTGCAGCACTCGAAATGCCAGAAAATTATATGGAATAGTTTATTTGAACCAAAGGAGACCTTAACTCTCCTTTGGTTTTTAGAAATAATTATCAGTACCACTATTTCCAGAAGTAATATCATCATTTCATTATGGTAGATGAAGGCGATATACAAAAAGGCATGAGATAAATGAAAACGTCAACTAAAGCCGCTTTATTATCAGCTTTGGTCTATCCAGGCATAGGGCAACTTTTTTATCATGCTTATCGTAGAGCTATTTTATTAATTTTGATATTTTCAATTGCCGCTTATTTCTATATCGAAGAGGTGGTCAGCAAGTATCAACCGCTAATAGATAAAATAAAATTAGGTGAACTCGCGTTGAATGCTCAAGCACTTACTTACGAAATTTCAAAAAATCCTATTATATTAGATCCAAAAACCGTCAGCACATTAACTTATATACTGATCATTTCTTGGTTATTAGGTATTGTTGATGCATATTGTATTGGTATAAAAAAAGACGCAAGTGCGTCTTTATAGAATACTTTTAAATAAGTAAAGGACTAATCTTCATCATCTTCAAATTGACTAAAGTCAGTAATACCTTGTTCAATCAATGCTTCGCGAACACTTCTAGGTAACTTTTCTGTATTATCTTTGGTTAAATCACCATCATCTGGAAGCGGTTGCCCGGTAAAGGCATGTAAAAAAGCTTCACACAACAATTCACTATTCGTAGCATGACGTAAATTGTTTACTTGTCTACGGGTGCGTTCATCAGTTAATACTTTAAGTACGCGCAACGGAATTGATACAGTGATTTTTTTAACTTGCTCACTTTTTTTACCATGTTCGGCGTATGGTTTTATATAATCACCATTCCACTTTGCCATCTAATTACCTTTATTTAGCTAAATTATTTGTTATAAGATAGATTTTACTAGTTGTGGGCGTTGAGTCAATAACGAATGTGTAGAAGTTTAGAAGTCTAAAGTTCTTGACCGATAAAAGCAAAGTGTTTAGAGTTATAGACGTCCAAACATCTAAATGATTTTACTGCCCGATTGGAGCAAAAAATGACAAGTAAAAAATCAGCTACAGTGGCCGTTAGAGCCGGTATTAATAGTGATGAACATCACGGTGCCGTTATTGCTCCAATTCATCTGTCGAGCACTTATGCGTTAAAAGGTTTTAATGAAAAACGCCAGTTTGATTATTCTCGAACGGGTAATCCAACACGTAGTACATTTGGACAAGCAATTGCTGACCTAGAACATGGCAAGGTAGGAATTGTTACTAGTACTGGCATGTCAGCGGTACATTTACTTTGCCAATTATTAAATACAGAAGATACCATCGTTATTCCTCATGACTGTTATGGTGGCAGCTATCGTTTATTTACGCATCTCGAAAAGCGTGGGCAATTTAACGTTATTGTTGTAGATCAAAGTGATGAATCAGCTTTGGCTCAAGCACTAGAGAAAAAACCAAAATTAGTTTTGATTGAATCGCCTAGTAACCCGCTATTACGTTTGGTTGATATAGAAAAGGTTACACAGGCAAGCAAAGCTGTTGGTGCTTTAGTTGCAGTTGATAATACTTTTCTGTCTCCCCTTTTACAGCAGCCTTTGTTGTTAGGTGCAGATATTGTTTTTCACTCAACAACTAAATACATTAACGGTCATAGTGATGTCGTTGGTGGCGTATTAGTGACAAAAGAACTAGCGCTTGGAGAACAACTCGCTTGGTGGGCTAACTGTATTGGTATAACCGGATCTCCTTTCGACAGCTATCTTGCATTACGTGGATTAAAAACATTACCTGTTCGCATGAAACAGCATGAAAAAAATGCCAATGAAGTCGCCAATTATTTAAACAATCATCCCGCAATCAAAGCTGTTTATTTTCCAGGCTTGAGTAACCATCCTGGTCATGAAATTGCTAAGCGCCAACAAAAAGGTTTTGGCGCAATGATGAGTTTTGAGATAAACGGTGGCGTTGAAGCCGTGAAAGTATTATTTGATAAACTTGCACTTTTTACCTTGGCACAGTCACTAGGTGGAGTTGAAAGTTTAATTAGCCATCCATCTACAATGACACATGCTGGTATGGAAATAGAAGCACAAATAGCTGCCGGAATAACTCAGTCTTTAGTAAGGATCTCTGTAGGTATTGAAGATGTTGAAGATATTATCAGTGATTTAGAACAAGCTTTACTTGCAAGCCAAATATAATATTTTATTTATTTCAGTAAAAATTAATAAGTTAATGAGTTAATAATGACACAGTCAAATACAGCAGAACAGTTATCAGCAGGGAAGAATCAACTCGCAAAGCATGCTATCCATGTACACAAATTCGGTGGGAGTAGTTTAGCTACCTCGAAATGTATTGAACGTGTCGTTGATATTATACGTCAAAATTGTCAGTTGAATGATTTAGTTGTTGTATCGGCAAATGGTAATACAACTGATGACTTATTCAATATTTATAAGCTTGCGATTGAAAACAGCCAAGATCTCTTACCAGTCATTGACACTTTAAAAGTATCTCAAAGCACATTAATCAATGAACTATTAAACAGCAGCAGCGCAGCTCGACTAATTGAAGCATTATCTGAAGATATAGTTCAATTAACTAGTTGGTTAATTGAAGCACCTAGTTTGCATCAAGCAGATATGTTGGCATTTGGAGAATTATGGACAGCACGTCTACTCTCTGCAGTACTCAGCGAGCAAGTTTGTCCTAGTTATCCTGTCGATGCTCGTGATTTTCTTGTTATTAATAATGATAAAGACTGCGCGGTAGATAATCAAAAAAGTAGTCAACAATTTCAACAACAGTTACAAAAAGGTAAGTTAGCGGTAGTCACCGGTTATATTACTAAAAACTATCAGGGTGAAACTTGCACCCTAGGCCGAAACGGAAGTGATTATTCAGCAACGATCATGGCATCGCTTTCAGGCGCATTAAATGTAACGCTTTGGACAGATGTTGATGGCATTTATAGTGCTGATCCTCGTATTGTTCCCCTTGCCCGTAAATTACATCGTTTGCCCAATGGTGTGGCAAAAGAACTTGGGCGTCTAGGTAATCCTGTATTACATGCAAAAACTTTACAGCCGTTAACGAATCACAGTACACATTTACATGTCGCAAGTAGTTTTGACCCAGAAATATCGGGGACAGAAATAGGTAAGTTTGGTCAAATTGCTAAGCAAGAATTATCAGTAACTTCGCTTAATGACTTGCTACTTGTAAAATCGATAAGTTTAGTTGGTTCATTTGGCGAACAGGCCACCAACGAATTCTCTGCTATATGCAGCGATGTTCAACAAGGTTTTATTGTTATTCACCAAGCGCAGCAAAAATCTGTTAGTCAATGGTTAGCAAGTCATGATACTGAAGTGACATTTACACCCGTTTCTATTTTAGCCATTGTTGGTCATAACGTTGTTAATCAAGGGAGTATTCAAGCACGCTTTAAACGAGCACTTAAACATACCCACACACTACATTTGGTTAACTCACTCAGTGAACATAGTATTATTGCCATTCTTAACCAAAGTTGCACCGGAGAACTGCTTAATAATGTTCATTTTGATATGACTAAAGATTCGCGTCATATCGGTGTTGTTGTTGCTGGACTTGGCAATATAGGTCAACGATTCTTAGAGCTATTGCCTTCTCAGCTGAGCCGCGTTTCTGCGTTAGAAAATTTACATTTAGTCGGTTTAGTGACGTCTAAAAAAGCACTCGTAAATACTGATGGCATTGATGTAACTCAGTCGATGGCATTGTATGAGCGAGATGCTAAAGCTTATGACAATACGTTATTAATGTCATGGTTAACAAACCACCCGTATGATGAGTTAATTGTTGTTGATATAACACCCAGTGAACATTTCAGTAATTTATATGGGGAATTCTTTAAGCAGGGAATTCATGTCATCGGTGCTAATAAATGGGCGGCATCTTCTAGTACCGATAAATATAATGAATTGTTGGCAGTAGCAGCAGAAAATAAGAGTTTATGGTTAGGTAATACTACCGTGGGTGCCGGATTACCGATTAACTATGCGATTAACGATTTTATCAATAGCGGTGATCAAATACATGAAATATCGGGAATATTTTCAGGTACTCTTTCATGGTTATTTGAAACTTATGACGGTAGTGTGCCATTTTCAACATTGTTGTTAGACGCTTTATCACAAGGTATTACAGAACCAGACCCACGAGAAGATTTATCTGGTCGAGATGTACAGCGGAAGTTACTGATATTAGCGCGTATGGCAGGTTTTGAATTATCTTTAGATGATATCGATTGCCAGAATTTAGTACCGGAGTCATTACAAGCATTATCTACAACAGACTTTTTAGCAAAAGCAGAGCAGTTAGATGACTACTTTGCTGAGCAATTAGCTGAAGCCAACGCGAAGCAAGCGTGTATAAGATATATTGCAAAGTTCGCTGTGGGTGAGCAAGGTAATCTTACAGCTAAGGTTTATCTAGCTGTTTTACCTAATAACGACGCATTCGCTAGCTTAACACCGTGCGATAATATATTTCAAATTAAGAGTCTATGGTATCAAGAGAATCCACTTATAATTCGTGGCCCTGGGGCGGGTCGTGATGTTACAGCAGGTGGGCTACATTCAGACTTAGTGGGTATTTGTCAACAACTGGCAGGTAAAAAGCATCAAGTTAAAATCAAAGGCCTAAGTTAAATTTTATCATCTTTGTTGAATTACGTATTATCCATGAGGAAAAGGTCAAAAGCACAACCGTATTGCTTGTGCTTTTTTGACAAAATAGCGAATAAATACTTGTCTGTTAACTGAATTTTAACTAGCATTTAGATAATAAATTCTTTCAGTAGCCCAGAACAGACAATATGTTGTATTTTAATGGAAAATAAAGC
>CAJWBY010000034.1 GCA_913020705.1 uncultured Colwellia sp. | reverse complement strand
AAGTGATACATTAATCGAGGTTTTAGAGGAATTGATTCATGTTTCGAATCAATCATATTAAATCAGTGGGGAGTAATTTATGAAGTACAGTAAAATTAGTCTGAAATTGTTAGTGATGTTAAGTTTTTTAGTTAATAGTATTATTAGCTTTAAATATTCTAAGGTTTTGAAGAGCGTCCACTTTCATTCTTTATTAAGACAAACCATTACCTTGTTTCACATGACGTAAGTGTATTCAGATAGTGCATCTAGTCACGCTAAAGCAAATCACCGGAGCTGATATTTATTACAATAAAGTAATGTCATAAAGCGTAATAATCTTATGTTAACTCTACAATAAGCAATTTCCTTTTGCCTGCGCTTTCAAAATATGTGAAGTTAACCGCGTAACTTATAAATCACTGACAACCAATGAGCTCGGAGTTTAATCTCTCACTTTAAGCACTTTATATGTCATAACTATTGTCTTCCAAATTAAAGACTCTGCAATGTTTAATTACCAATTGCCTATGGATCACATAAAAAAATAGCCCTGTCATCAATGAAAGAGCTATTATCGTATGAATATATGTACAATTAACAAAAGAACGGCTTAATTAATTGATAAAAAGAAACATTTTTACAAAATATACAGCAAAAATTAGTTAGCCGCTAAAAGAGTAGCACTGACTTCACCAAAACCAATCCGTGCAGCACCGTCTTTTTTACACCAACCTTTCATCGTTATACAGTCACCATCTTCTAAGAAAGTGCGAGTTTCACCATTTGGCAATGTAATAGGCTCAGAGCCAGCATTAGACAATTCAAGCATAGAGCCTGCTTCATCAGGATTAGGACCCGATTGAGTACCACTGCCAAACATATCACCTGAGCGAAGGTTACAACCATTCACTGTATGGTGAGCAACCATTTGTGCGACTGTCCAATATGAATCTTTAAAGTTTGACTCTGACAGTTTTACTGGCTCTTGCTGTGCATTACGCATAGATTCAGTTTCAATAAGCACTTGCAAGTTAAGATCTAAAGAGCCCTGCTCACGGTTTTGCTTAGATTCTAAATATGGCATAGGCTGTGGGTCTGCCAAATCTCGTGTCCATTCTGATTTATAAGGTGCCAATGCTTCAGAAGTTACAATCCATGGTGAAATAGTTGACGCAAAACTTTTTGATAAGAATGGCCCTAATGGTTGATATTCCCAACCTTGAATATCACGAGCAGACCAATCGTTAAAGATACATAGACCAAAAACATGATCTTCAGCATTATCAATAGAAATAGCATCACCTAAGTCATTACCTTTACCAATAAAAATACCAACTTCTAATTCGTAATCAAGACGCTTACACGGACCGAATGATGGTTGTGCTGCAGTTGGTGCTTTAGTTTGACCTGAAGGACGCTTGAAATCACGACCTGAAACATCAATAGAAGATGAACGCCCGTGATAACCAATGGGTACCCATTTATAATTAGGTAATAGTGGATTATCAGGACGGAACTTTAAACCAACTGATGTTGCATGATGAATAGACGTGTAAAAATCAGTGTAATCTCCGATATTACAAGGTAAAGCATATTCAACGTCAGATTGAGCAATTAAACAAGCTTCGACTTGTTGCTTCACAGACGAACCTTCTTTAAGTGCATTTGAAAGCGCTAAACGTAATGCGCTCCACGTTGCTTTACCCATCGACATATAGTCATTCAATTGCGGTGCACTACATGCTTTCAAACCACTTTGAGCAAGACCATCAAAGATTCCTAGATTACTTAGGGCGGTTAAATCAATAACTTGATCACCAATGGCGACACCTCCACGAAATGCTTCATTAATATTTGCTCTTTTAAATACGGCAAAAGGTAAGTTCTGAATAGGAAAATCGGTGTTAGCTTCATTAGCAGTAACAAGCCAGCTAGAAAGTGCTGGATTGTGGGTTTCATTTAAGATGCTCATGTTAGACATTGGCTGAAAAACTCCTGAAATTTAAGACTTACGCTGATAAAACGCAATATACGTTTTAAAATACAAGTAAGTATAGAGATAATTTAATAATACGCGGCATTATACCAATGAGAAATTTAATTGGTATTAATGAGAACATTGAGATATTTTTCTGAAGGTTAAGCTGTCAACAAATTGTTGCACTTCAAAGTTTACAATATTGTTAAAGAAACTAAATGACCTAGTGTGATAGGAAAAAGAACACAATAAGTTGAACTCAGGGGAATAACGAGTAACGTATAATATTGATTAGAATATTAAATGCATGCAAGCTAGGGCAGCAAGACCAGCAATAATATCATCCAACATTATACCTAAACCACCGTGTACATTTTTATCTATAAATGAAATTGGCCAAGGTTTAAAAATATCAAAGATTCGGAACAAGATAAATCCAACAATGACACTTTTCCAACTTAAAGGGATCATAAACATCGTAATTAAAAAGCCAACGATCTCATCCCAAACAATAGCACCATGGTCATGAACGCCAGCATCTTTTGCAGCCTGACCACAAATATAAATACCCGCAATACTCATTACAATAACACTAACTAAATAAATACTCACCGAAGAAGGAGCAAGCAATAAATATAAAGGAATAGCGGCAAGTGTACCAAAAGTCCCTGGAGCTTTAGGTAATAGCCCACTCCCAAATCCTAAGGCTAGGAAATGGATTGGGTTAGTTATACGAAAATTCTCTGTAGTTTTACTCATTAATTAACTTCAGTTATTTATCAGTAGGTGGTTTTATAAAGTGTTCAAAGTTCTGAACTTTAATACTAACTGGTTTATTATTTAACGTGGTAGTAATTTTAACTGAGCCATTTAATTGACCTATACAAGTGACTTTATTGCCTGTATTAGCGAGTGCGGTTTCCATTCCCACCTTATTATCTTCGGCAACACTAAATAATAGTTCGTAATCGTCACCGCCTTTTAAGGCTAGATCATAGGCACTTTCTAATCCTACTGTATCGATCAATGCTTCAGGGATGGGCAGATCATCAAGTACAATATTAGCGCCGACACCTGAAGCTTTACAAATATGCCCAAGATCTGCGACTAACCCATCAGACAAATCTATCGCCGAAGTTGCATACTCACGTAATGCTTGACCAGCTAAAACCCGAGCTTTTGGAAAATCTAAACGTTTTTTTATTTCATCTTGATATTTGGGCTCGACTTTTACATTACCGAGTATATGTTGCAATGCAAGTGCTGCTCCACCAATTTCCCCTGTAACGTATAACCAGTCTCCTGCTTTAGCACCAGAACGTGAAATATGTTTTTCAAAAGGAATTTGTCCTTGTGCCGTTACTGTAATACTGAGCGGCCCTTGAGTAGTATCACCACCAATCAACTGTACATTATAAAATTCACAAAGCTCAAATACGCCGGTACAAAACTCATCAATCCAATCTTCATCAATTTCAGGAAGCGTTATGGCTAAAGAAATCCAACTAGGCTCTGCCCCCATAGCGGCAAGATCTGATAAGTTAACTGCTATTGATTTATGACCAATAGCACGAGGAGAAGTATCTAAAGGAAAATGAACACCTGCAACTAATGTATCGGTTGTTACAGCAATGTGCTGCCTTTCACTTGGGGTAATTAGTGCACAATCGTCACCGATGCCTAAATATACATCTTTGCGCTTTACTACTTGCTCAGTAAAGTACCGACGAATGAGTTCAAATTCTTTCATACAGAAGCGGTTCCTTTGCTTATCGTATTATGAGAAGAAATTATTCTTCAGGACGAATGAGTTTAACAGCTTTATCAAGCACGCCGTTTACAAATTTGTGACTATCATCAGCGGCAAATGATTTTGCTAATTCTATCGCTTCATTGATAACAACTTTATAAGGTACATCTTTACAATCTTTCAATTCATAAATAGCAACACGTAAAATAGCTTTCTCGACGTGGTCTACTTCTTCAAGCGGACGATCAACATGAGGCGAAATAGCTTCATCAATAGAGCCTACTGACTTAGTTACTCCATGAAGTAATTGCTGAAAATATGGGATATCAAATCGACGTGCACTGTTATCAGTTAAAAAATTAACTTCAATATCAGTCACTGAGTTTTGACTTAGCTGCCATGAATAAATAGCTTGAACGGCTAACTCACGTGCTTTTCTTCTAGGTGATGGTTTCACAAAAAACTCCGGTTATAACTTGTCTAAAACATTAACCATTTCTAAAGCACTTAAAGCCGCTTCTGCGCCTTTATTACCTGCCTTCAATCCGGCACGATCTATTGCTTGCTCAACGGTATCAGTAGTAATAACACCAAAAGCCACAGGAATAGTGAATTCCATTGAAACTTGCGCTAAGCCTTTGTTACATTCACCTGCAACGAAATCAAAGTGCGGTGTTCCACCACGAATTACTGCACCAATAGCAATAATTCCATCGAAGTTACCTTTACTAGCAATACGTTTTGCTGCCACAGGTAATTCGTATGCACCAGGTACACGAACAACTGTTATATCGTTATCAGCAACATTACCGTGGCGCTTCAGTGCATCTACAGCACCTTCTAATAAACTTTCAACGACAAAACTGTTAAAACGTGAAACAACGATGGCAATTTTTTTACCGGCTGCGTCAAAATTAGCTTCAATGATATTCATTTATAATTCACTCATATAAAATTTTCCGCAATTCTAACAAAACATGAGACGATCGGGTACTTGTTTGCTTAATAAATAACAAAAATACTGTAGAATGTTATCATTATTCATTAAATAACAAGTAGTGATGGCTTTTATATTTTCAACAAATAAGCTTTCGGAGTTGGAAAGCTTTACTTTACAGCAACGTCAACAGATATTAACACTGGCAGCAAATAAACTAACTGCACCAGAAAAGTTAGTTTTAAATATATTGAAATTAATAATGTTGGTGCCGCCATTTCTATTTATGGCTCAATTAGAAGGGATATTCTTTGTACTATCACTTTTTAGTGTATTAGTTGTTTATTTTATTTTACTACGCCCTATATCTTTACTTTTTACGCGTAAATATCTGGTTAATGCAATCAAGCAGTTCAACGATTTATCGAAAGTCTAGAGGATTTTACCTTAGGGGAGTGTTTATCTCATCCCAAAAGAGATAAAACCTGTATTTTAAATGGCTTCAATAATCTGTAGTAGAAAATGTGGAGCTTAACTAATGTTACGCTCCATTTCAGTTAATTATAGTTAGAATTTACTCAAGATCATCTAAATCATCAAGCTCGTCTAAAAAACTATCAATCTCATCTTCATTATCAATGACGATAGGTGGGTTTCCATCATAAACTTTATATTCCATATTCTGAAAATAAGCATTTTTAACAAACTCATAGGGGTCAATAGAGTCGTTGATGATTTGTTCTTGCTGAGAAAGAGCAGCTCTCGTTTCAAGGCCAAGCACAGCTTGACGAAACAAATTTGGCCAAAAATCAATTATGGCTAATGGCCAGTAGTAACTGTCAACGTAATCTCCTACTTCTTCACGAACAGAACTTGGTCCTAATACCATAAGATAAGGACCATTATCTATACCATACGATCCTAATACTTCACCGAATTCTTCTTGGTTACGCATCCAGTCAAAATCGCTTGCGGGGTCAAAGAAGCCGAACAAGCCTATCGTTGAGTTAAGCACAAAGCGCCCTGTACTTTTTCCTGCTTCACTAAATTTTCCCTGTAAGAGATTGTTAATGATTGTTGATGGTTCATTTAAGTTTAAGGCTACATTATGTAAACCCGTTCTAAAACCTGTTGGCATATACTCAACATAAGTTTCTGACGCTGGTTTCAATACATATTTATCTGCGTAGTCCCAAGTAAATGTCCAGAGTGGACGGTTAATAGACTCAAGAGGGTCATTAGAATCTGTAGTAGTTTCTTCATCAGTTGATGGGACTGATGAGCAGGCAGTAATAAACAACACGACTAGAATAGTAATGATTTTTTTAGTTTGACGATTAAAGAATTGAGAAAATTTATCTGCGACTTTCACTTGTTGTCCTTGATATGGAAATAAAAATGCAGTTTATCATGGAGGAAAGTAATGCAACATAAAACTATTAAATATTTACAATCCGTAACAAAAAATAGAGTGTTTAATAATTAGGAAGGGTTAGTTTTGTTTCTATGTACCGATATCAACATTTCAGCTTCGGCAAGCGGTATATCACATTCACGAACCACTTCTTCAATATCTGCACCCAACTCAACTAATTTAAATGCTCTAGAATATAGCTTGTCTTGAGGCTGTTGGTTTTGAATTTGAACTACGAGTTCTTTCTGAGAAATGTTGTCTTGTTGTAATGACTTAATTCTATGCTCAAGTTGCTTACTTACTTGTTCATTTTCAATACTTTGACTTTTAAAGTTGCGCTCTAACTTTGCTAATTGTTTATTTATATCTTCTTTAGAAGACTGTAATTCAATAAGGAGCAGTTCTTGTGCATCAACCTGTGTTTGAAGCCTTTTATTGACACGTTGAAGATCAACTTTCTGACGATAAATGTAAGCAATTATCAAGACAAATAATACTAAGGAGCTGCACAACACAACAAATGGTGAAATAATAAACATAAGTTCTTCTTGAAAATTACAACGAAATAAAGCCTGGTTAATCAGGCTTTATTTCTAGATAATTATTTAACAGTTACAAACATCTAAAACTGCTTAAGTTCATCCCATTCGTCATCAGAAAGTAGCTGATTAAGATCAACTAAAATCAATAACTCACCTTCACGATTCGAAACCCCTTGGATAAACCTTGCGCTGTCATCGTTACCTACATTCGGAGCGTCGTCAATTTCAGAGGCTTTGAGATAAACAACTTCAGCAACACTATCTACCAAAATACCAATAACTTGTTTCTCTGCTTCAATAATGACAATACGAGTATTATCCGTAATATCTGCAGGGTTAAGTCCAAAACGTTGTCTTGTATCAATAACAGTTACAACATTACCCCGTAAATTAATGATACCTAATACATAGGTTGGTGCCCCTGGCACCGGTGCAATTTCACTATAGCGTAAAACTTCTTGCACCTGCATTACATTAATGCCGTAGGTCTCACTATCAAGTTTAAAGGTTACCCATTGTAACACTTCATCGTTGTCTACGTTTTCATTTGCATTGCGTCTTTCATCAGCCATACAACCTGCCTCTTAAATATCTTATTTAAAATCAATCTGTTTGATTATTCGTCTGGTGTACTTAGTATAATACTATCTTGAGATCTAGCCATTAATCTTGGTTAATATTTGCGCCTGCGTCAAGTAACTTAATTAAAGATTCAACATCAAGCAACGCACACATACGTTCTTTGACTAAACCTGCTAACCAAGGTCGTTTGTTTGGTGCATCAAGCCATTTTACATCTTCTTGCTCTAACGTTACCGTATCTACTAAGCTTTCAGCTGACAATCCCCAGTGACTATTACCGAGCATTACAACATATTGATAGTTTAGCGAATTTTTTAATGTTTCGTCACATTTTTCTGGCATTACCCACAATGCGGTATTCACTACATTGATTTTTTCGTCACGATGTAGCATTACACCGGTAAACCAATCGGGCTTACCCATTAAACTTGTCGTTTTATCATCGTTATGTATACCACCTAATTCAATTAAAGGAACAGCTATAGTTAGACCTGCTACGTCGAAAAACATAGCTTGAAAACTGCCATTTCGGTAGTTTTTAGTTTGTTTAACGATTAGTGGTTGCTGACTTTTTCTTGTTTTTAGTGGTTCATCTATTAATATTTCTTTTTTAACAATTTCATTAGCGGGTGGTTTTATAACTTTTACTTTTGGTTTTTGCTGATTTACAGAGCTTCTTACTGTTTGAATAGGTTCTTCTTTCGGAACAGCAATATTCTGAGTTATATCAACTTTTTGTAACAGTTTTTCTAACGGTTGTTCATTTTTTTCTTTTACGGGCGCAACTGGCACTTCAGATTCGTGCTGTTCTTCAGTCAGCAATTCTGATAAATAATTCTGCATAAGTGTTTTACTTGCAGCGAGTGATTTTGCCATTGGTTATTTAACCTAATTTTTGAAGTTCTAATAAACTGCTTAATAATTTTTTATAAGCACTCACACCACGTGTTAAGGGTGCATAATCTGATGGTACTTGTAATGAATAACTTGCGTTTCTGAAATTAGTATCAACGGGGATAACTCCGGCCCAAACACTTTCATCATATAGCTCTTGTAACTTTCTATACGTTAGTAATGAAGCTTTAGTTCGCTTATCAAACATGGTTGGTACTATAGTATATTTAAATGGTTTATCTTGCTCAAGCTGCATGATATCCATTGTTTTCATCATACGATCTAAACCTTTTAAAGCTAGAAACTCAGTTTGTACTGGCACTATAATTCGTTGGGATGCAGCTAATGCATTCACCATCAAAACACCTAAAATAGGTGGGCAATCAATCAAAACATAATCATATTCACCCGACAGTTTTTTGATCGCTTTTTTCAGTACTAGCCCCATCCCACCTTTACTACCAAGTGAGCGATCTAAGGTCGCTAACCCCATCGTTGCAGGCAGTATATCTATATTTTCATATTTGGTTGGACATAAACTTTGCATTATTTGTTCTTTGCTTGAAACTTGAACAAATAAATCATAAACACTTAATTCAAGATCTTCAGATTCGATACCAAAATAATAACTTAACGAAGCATGAGGATCTGTATCAACAAGCAAAACCTTATAGCCCTGCTCTGCTAATAAGCCGCCCAAAGAAATTGTTGTAGTGGTTTTACCAACGCCACCTTTTTGATTTGCTACGGTCCATACTACCAAGTTTATTTCCTACTTATTGTGTTTAACTAATTATCTTTGCTCTGACTGGATGTATTGTCATCTTCTCTAGTTGTAATACGAATACCGCCATTATTAAGTCGTATTATACGTATATCTTCTTTTTCAGTATTTGTATTATCTATTTGCTTTATTGCTTCTACATCTTTAATACTAATCGTAGGAGTAGCAAGCAAATTTGATTTTTCCAGCCCATATTTTGATATGGCTATGACAACACGTCTATTTTGTGCTCGACCTTCTGATGTTCGATTATCTTCTCTAGGATAGTATTCCCCATACCCTTCAATAGCCATTCGAGCAGGATCTAATGATAAATCCTCAAGCCCCCTCAAGATAGCAGTAGCTCTAAACACTGACAATTCCCAATTCGATGAAATAAACTCAGTATTAATCGGTTGATTATCAGTATAGCCTCTTACACGAATAAAATTACTCGATGAACCAATAACATCATAAATAACTTCTAATATAGTACTCGCATTTTTTGTCGCAGAAGATGAACCACTAGGAAAAAGCATTCCACTATTCAATTCTATTTCTAACCAATCACCGTCTATTTGTAATTGCGCGTAACCTGATTCTATTAAATCATATAGGGCTGTATGTAACTCTTTTTCTAATGAGGTTAAATTTGTTCCAACTTCGCTATCTGATACATTAGAAAGTGTAATCTCACCTTCAACAAGTTCTGGGCCTGCGACATCTAAAATTGCATTACCGTATAAGCGTTTATTAGTCTTAGATGTGTTTACATCAAGAATATCGTCACCATGTCCACGGTTTTTAGGTAGCTCTTCATTTGCTTGAAAAACTTTACCTATAGATTCTGTCGCTGTTTCAAATGGTTCTTCATTAACCATAGCCATTGCATATAAAACTACAAATAAAGCAAACAACAAGGTCATATAGTCAGCATATGATACAAGCCATCGATCTACATTGTCTTGTTCAACGAAATGACGACGTTTTTTTAACCGGTTCATTGCTCTAACCGAAAGGCAGACAACTTATTTTCAATGGCATGTGGATTTTCTGCTAAAGCGATAGAAATAAGACCTTCTGCAATCATTTCACGATACATTGTTTGCTGATGAATAATTGCCTTAATTTTGTTTGCCACGGGCAAATAGATCAAATTCGCAAAACCTACACCATAGATAGTTGCAATAAAAGCTGTAGCAATACCTTGCCCCAGCAAAGTTGGGTCTGTCAGATTACTCATTGCATGTATTAAACCTAACACTGCACCTAGAATACCAATTGTAGGACTATACCCCCCCATAGATTCAAAAACATGAGCAGAACGTAAATTATGTTCTCGATATAAATCTAAATCTAATTCTAAAGATACGCGTAAGTTTTCAACTTCAATACCATCTACTAATAAGTTAAGCGCTTTATTCGTGTAGAAGTCCTGTTCTTCCTGAGCAATATTCTCTAGCGATAAATATCCCGATTCTCGTGCTTTTTCTGACCAATGCACTATCGATGCAATCCCCTCATCAATATCATATTTTGGAGGGAAAAATACCCACTTTAATAATGAAAGTGCATGAAAGAATTGAGATGAAGATGACTGTAACATCACCGCGCCTAATGTTCCGCCAAAAACGATAATGAATGCAGGTAATTCAAATAAAGCATCAAGTGAACCGCCATCAAGAATAAACCCTAAATAAACAGCAGCAATTGCTACAACTAGGCCTACTATCGTTAGCTTATCCATGATCAACTTCCTTTATAATACTTGTGCTGACATCTTCTAATGCTAAAGATAATACAGAAATACCTGCAATAGTAACGGCTTGTGGCATTCCGTAAACAACACATGAGGCTTCATTTTGTGCCCATATAGTTGCCCCTTTACCTTTTAACATTCTAGACCCTTCCCTACCATCAGATCCCATACCGGTTAAAATAACACCTAGAACAGAGCCACCAAATACTTTAGCTGCAGATCCAAAACTAACATCTACGCTTGGTTTAAACGCTATCTTTTCAGAGTTATCTTCAATAATTTTTAACTTAGCTAAATTTGCTGTTCCATCGATTATCATTTGACGACCACCCGGTGCAAGATATGCACAACCAGGCTTCAAAACATCACCTTGTTCAGCTTCTTTTACGTTAATTTTACACAAAGAGTTTAAACGATTTGCAAATGCAAAAGTAAAAGCAGCGGGCATATGTTGTATTAAAATAATAGGTAAAGGAAAGTCTTCTGGCAATTTCGTCAATATTTTTTGTAGGGCAATAGGACCGCCAGTAGAAGTTCCAATCGCAAGTAATTGATAATTTTTACCTGAACTTCTTTTTACCGGCTGACTTGTGTGAATTTCAGCGTGGGGAGTAATCACTTTGTCATTACGGAGTGATGCTCTGGGCGGTATATCTAATTTGTTTAGTGATTTATTCACTGGTGCAGCCGGTGTTATTTGTGATGACTGAACTCTCGATACGGGTTTTCTTCTCAGCGAACCTTTAGTTTTTGCTAACTCTACTACACGCTGACGAAGCAAGCTTCCGGCGTCATCTGTTGTTTTAGCTATTTCGCTAAATTTTTTCGGTAAAAAATCAAGCGCCCCCGCTTCTAGAGCTTCTAGTGTGGCGTTAGCACCTTGATGGGTTAATGATGAAAACATTAAGATTGAAGTCGGCGATTTTGCCATTATCTGCTTCACTGCTTCAATACCATTAAGTAATGGCATTTCAATATCCATAGTGATGACGTCAGGCTTTAAAGATATGGCCTTTTCAACAGCATCTTTGCCGTTTATAGCTACATCAATAACAGTAAGGTTCGGATCTTTATTTAAAATGTCCGTAACTCGACGTCTAAAAAAACTCGAGTCATCAACAACCAATACCTTATAGGGCATTTATTATCTCTTTTGTTTTTAGGAGTTTAAAAGCCCTACGAATATAGTAGGGCTTTATTATGCGTTAAGAGCGTAATTTTTTATTAGCAAAAGATTTTTTTGTGTAAAATTTAAGCATATTAGGTACATCAACAATTAGTGCTATGCCACCATCACTTGTAATTGTTGCACCAGCCATGCCTGGAGTACCGTGTAATAGGCGATCAAGTGGCTTAATGACAACTTCTTCCTGACCTATCAAGCTATCAACAACAAAACCAATTTGTTGATTACCTAATTGTACAATTACAACGTGACCTTTCTCCCTTTTCTTATCAACATAATCACGAACTAACCATTCATCTAAATAAAAGAGTGGGATAGCTTTTTCACGTACAATTATCGTTAATTGTCCATCAACAAGATTAGTTGTAGTGAGATCAAGGTGGAATATTTCATTAACACCAGCAAGTGGCAATGCAAATGTCTGTTTTCCAACAACAACCATTAATGTTGGTAAAATAGCTAAGGTAAGTGGTACTTTAATCTCTAAGACTGTGCCCACCCCCATTTCGGAATCTATACTAACCGTACCATTTAACTGCGTAATTTTGGTTTTTACTACGTCCATGCCAACACCGCGGCCTGAAACTTCAGATATTTCCGTCTTAGTAGAAAATCCAGGAGCAAATATTAAACTAAATGCTTCTTTATCTGACATTCTCGCGGCGGCATCAGCATCAAGAACACCACGTTCAATCGCAATTTCTTTTAGTTTTTCTGCATTCATTCCTGCGCCATCATCTTTGATGGTTAGCAATATATGGTCACCTTCTTGTGAAGCAGAAAGAATAACGATACCTTCTCTAGGTTTCCCCATCGCTTCACGTTTATCAGGCGCTTCGATACCATGATCAACAGAGTTTCGTACTAAATGCACTAAAGGATCAGCAAGTGCCTCAACTAAATTTTTATCTAAATCGGTTTCTTCACCGATAAGCTCAAGTTTAATTTCTTTATCTAAACTGCGAGCTAAATCTCGAACAACACGAGGAAAACGTCCAAAAACTTTTTTGATAGGCTGCATGCGGGTTTTCATTACCGCACCTTGCAAATCAGTAGTTACAGCATCAAGGTTTGAAACAGCTTTAGTTAAATCTTCATCATCTTTGGTCAAACCTAAACTTGTTAAGCGATTTCTCACTAATACAAGCTCACCGACCATATTCATTATCTGATCTAAACGTTTTGTATCAACCCGAACAGTTGTCTCTCCCTGCACTGGTTTAGCAGGTGCGGGTGCTTTAGTAGGCGCAGGTGCTTTAGCTTTAGCGACAGGCTGTTCTGGAGTTGGAGCTTTAGCTGCAGGTTTAACTGGAGCTGACGCTTCAGGGGGAACTGGCTCTGGAGACGCAGATAATTTAGGCGCTTGTCCTTGACCGTGCAATTCATCTAATAATGCTTCAAAATCATCATCACTTATATCATCAGATGATGTGCTATTCGTTGGGGCTGGGTTACTTGAAGTACTGGAAGCTACTTCAGGTGAAAATGCACCTTGTCCGTGAAGTTCATCGAGTAATGATTCAAATTCGTCGTCTGAGATATCATTACTGTCTGAAGATGTATCAACAGTTTTTTGTACAGGAGCTGGCGTGGAAGCAGTTCCACCACCGCCATGAAGTTCATCGAGAAGACGTTCAAAGTCATCTTCTGACATTTCATCATTAGAATCTCCAGCGCTTTCAGTTTCATTTACTGGGGCCGCTTCTACAACAGGTGCAGGCGCTTCTTCTTTTCCTTCAGGCTGGCTTAAACGATGAAGTTCTGCAAGTAATTTTGCATCTGCTTTATCAAGTTCTTCACCATTTTGAACTTGTACAAACATCTCATTGATAACATCAAGTGCCTGCAAAATAACATCCATCAAACTTGCATTTACACTACGCTGGTTTGTACGTAACAGATCGAAAATATTCTCTGCTCCATGACAAACATCAACTAAATTATTTAATGCTAAAAAGCCTGCTCCACCTTTTACAGTGTGAAAACCTCTAAAAATAGCATTCAATAATTCGGCATTATCAGGGTCGTTTTCAAGTTCTACAAGTTGTTCCGAAAGCGTTTCAAGTATTTCTCCAGCTTCAATTAAAAAATCCTGAAGAATCTCTTCGTCTTGCTCAAATGACATCCAGCAACTCCTATTAAAATCCTAAACTTGATAAAAGGTCATCAACATCATCTTGATCAGCTACAACATCATCACGTTGCGCTGCATTAACGATCGGACCTTCAACTAAGTTATCACCAACTTTGGGTTTACTTGGCTCTGAACTACCTTCAGACGAAAGACCAAAAGCGGTTAGCATGCCAATTAAGCTATCTTCTACTTCTCGAACTAGATCAATAACTTTACGAATAACTTGTCCGGTTAAATCTTGGAAATCTTGCGCCATTAAAACATCTGTCATTAAATCATGCATACGCACAGATTCTTTGTCCGTCGTTTTTAATAGTAAATCTATATCAATACATAAGCTTTTAAATTCAGGTAAATCCAGCTTGTTATGCATTAATTTTTGCCATAACGGGTTAACTGCTTTTATTTGCTTTTGTATGGTGTCAACAACAGGAAAAATAGACTCAACTGCATCCATTGTTTTATTAGCTGCTTCTTCCGTACGAGTAATAACATAGTTTAAACGCTCTTTAGCATCAGGAATATCAGCTGTTGCTAGATCATTCAACCGAGAGTCTAATTGAAAGTTATTTAATGAATCATGTAACTGGCGTGTTAGTTTGCCTATTTCTGCAAACAACTCTGAATTAATTGGGTTTTGAATTTCTGCAATTAATTCATCGGCCTTTTCTTGTTGACCAGTTTCTAAATATTCGACCAGCAACTTTGCTTCTACCAAAGAAACATGCACACCTGTAGACACACTCATGAAACAACCTCACGTTTAGCTTAATTACCTAACTAAAAATTAACCTAAACGTTCAAATATTTTATCTAATTTAGCGTTTAACGTTGCTGCCGTAAATGGTTTAACAATATAACCATTAACACCTGCTTGAGCTGCCATAACAATTTGCTCTTTCTTCGCTTCGGCAGTGATGAGTAAGACAGGAATATGAGATAGATTTGCATCGGCACGAATTGCTTTGAGCAAATCAATACCTTGCATACCTGGCATATTCCAATCAGTTACAACAAAGTCAAAAGAGCCTTCTTTTAACATTGGTAAAGCAGTGCTACCATCATCTGCTTCAGAAATGTTAGTAAAGCCTAAATCCCGCAACAAGTTTTTCACGATACGTCTCATGGTTGAAAAATCATCAACAACAAGAACTTTCATATTTTTATCCAAGGCACCCTCCGGTGAGAACATTTTAAAAATCGAATTATATTTATATTCTACTTAACTTTACTTAACTTTGCCAAGATTGCATACGTCCTTTTAACCTATGCATTGCTTGACTGTGAATTTGGCTAACACGCGACTCACTTACATCGAGTACTTGCCCAATTTCTCGAAGATTTAATTCTTCATCGTAATATAGTGACAGTACTAGAGCTTCGCGTTCGGGTAAAGTGGAAATGCACTCTGATAACGATTTTTTAAAAACTATTTTTTCAATACTTTCATAGGGATCGTTATTATTAACATCTTCCAATTTCGATAAAGAGTCTTCACCAACACTTAGATCTTCAATACCGATTATTTTACCAGTACTTACCTCACTAAGGATATGATGGTAGTCATTTAACGAAATATCAAGTTTTTCAGCAACTTCAATATCAGTTACATCTCGTCCTAAGTCTGCTTCAAGCATTTTTATGGCTTCGCTGACCATTCGACTATTCTTATGAACTGAACGGGGAGTCCAGTCTCCACGGCGTATTTCATCAAGCATAGCACCACGAATTCTTATGCCAGCAAAGGTTTCAAAACTAGCACCTTTACTGTGATCAAAATTATTAGAAGCTTCAAGAAGACCAATCATTCCTGATTGAATAAGATCATCAACCTGCACACTCGCCGGCAATCTTGCTAATAAGTGATAAGCAATTCTTTTAACTAAAACTGTATGCTGCGAAATTATTGCAGTTTTATCAGTTTGAATACTGTAAGCATTTGGTTTTACCACTATCGCTCACTCGTTAATTATTATGTGAAAATTAAGTACTCTAAATAGGTACTATTAACTAGTTCTAATTATTGTTAATGATCTAACAATTGTTCAATGAAAAATTCTAAATGCCCAGAGGGCTGTTTAGGAACAGGCCATCTAATAAGTTTATCCGCAAGAGATTTAATAGCAACAGAAGCGGGTGATGTTGGATAAGCTTCAACAATAGCTTGTTGCTTTCGTACTGATTTCCTGATGTTTTCATCAAAAGGTATCACAGCAACGAGTTCTAATGCCACATCCAAAAATCGATCGGCTACTTTAGAAAGTTTACCAAATAATTGTTGACCTTCTTTTGGACTGCGCACCATGTTTGCAACAACTTTAAATTTAAATACGCCATGATCACGACTTAACAGCTTCATTAGAGCGTAACAATCAGTAATTGAGGTTGGTTCATCACAAACGACTAACATCACATCTTGTGAGGCTCGACAAAAGCTTAGTACCATATCGGAAATCCCAGCTGCGGTATCAACAATAAGCACATCAAATTTAGTATGCATATCACTAAAAGCGCGTATTAGTCCAGCATGCTCAGCAGGAGTTAAGTCAACCATTGACTGGGTTCCTGACGTGGCAGGGATAACATTGATACCTTGAGGGCCTTCAACGATTATATCGTCTAATTCGCATTCACCGGAAAGAACATGAGATAGATTGCGCTTAACACGAAGACCTAACATCACATCAACATTAGCTAGACCTAAATCGGCATCTAAAACTAAGACTCTTTTACCAAGTTGACCTAAAGCGATAGCGGTATTAAGGGAAACATTAGTTTTACCAACTCCGCCTTTACCGCCAGATACCGCGATGACTTTTATTTGTTCAGAACTTTGCATTTTTCTTAAGCCACTTGCTTGATCATTCATTTATCGTATTTCTCTACTTTCTTACGAAAATCTATCAATTAAATTTAGTATATACCTATAATCAACTAACCTGCATGTTTTTATAGGTTTAAAATTCACATCCTCGCACTATTTAAGGGAAAACAGCGCTATTTGCTGTTGCTGGTGCGGTTCGCCAATTAATTGGGTTGTTGGTTTGATTTTTTGCTGTCATTTTATCTGCTAATGTAACCAACTTTTCAGCATTTGCAACTTTAATATCTTCTGGAACTCTTTGTCCATCAGTAAGATAACCTATTGCTAAGCCATTTTGAATCGATGTTGAAATTATTTCCCCAATACTAAGACTTTCATCTAATTTTGTATAAATACAACCCGCTAATGGTACTTTTTTAAAGCGATCTACATTTTCTTGCATAACACGTTGCTGAGTATTAGCAGCAAGTACTAAATAATTACGAATTCTTACACGTGCATTTGATACTAATGTTGTTAAGTGTTTAGCTAAACGCATATCGCGTTGACCCATACCAGCCGTATCAATAAGGATTAGTTTCTTTTTAGAGAACTGCTGTAACAGTAAATCTAATGATTTTGCATCCGTTGCAAGTTTGACTTCACAACCAATAATACGTCCATATGTTGCTAACTGTTCAAAACCCGCTATTCGATAATTATCGGTTGAAATCATTACCACTTGGTCTGAACCATGAATTTGTGCAAATCTAGCTGCTAATTTTGCAACAGTTGTTGTTTTACCAACACCTGTTGGTCCAACTAATGAAACAACACCGCCACGATGGATAATGTCATTATTAGTAGTATTAATTTGTTGACCTATAAATTTCTTCGCTAATTCCCATGTATCTTGATCATTTTTTTGCGCAGGAATATAACCAGCAATTTGATCTGAAACTTGTTCACTCATACCTAAAGACATTAAGCGATTTACGAGCATTGCACGAGAAGGATCTTTTTGCGCCATATCCTGCCACATTAAACCAGAAACTTGGTGCTCTAATAATTCACGAATAGAAGACATTTCGTGTTTCATTTTTTCAAAATCATCGTTATTTACATGTTGTGTCGAAACTGAATTCACATCTGATACTTTTGACTGTTGTTGGTTCGAAGGCGCTTGCTGATATTGATTTGTTGCCTGATCACTATTTTGCTCTAAACGGTCAGTAAAACTTTTGAATTGTTGTTCTATATCATTTGACGGTTTTGAAACAGTTCCCTGTTCAGGTCTCGTAATATTATTTTGAGCTAGCTTTGATGCAGCATGTGCAATTTTATCATGCTGAGCTTGATTAACTCCGGGTCTATTATTTACTGGTGCGTGCTGAACTTGACGGTTTAACAAGGCTGCTAAACTATCCGACGGTATGCCTGCGTTTTCTCCATTCATACTAGGTTGCGCAGATGGATTATTTAATGGGTTATTTTGTCCAATACTAACAACATCGTTTTTAATTGAACGGTCTAGCCCATCACTCGCTTCAGCAACTGCTCTTGTTTCAATAGGGGATATAGTAGAAGTGGGTTGTTTTGGTTCATTAATTTCTACATTATTGTCAACTGCAGCCATTAATTCAACGCCTTCAGGTACACGCTTATTTGACATAATAACAGCGTCAGAACCTAACTCTTCTTTGATTTGTGCCAAAGCACTTTTCATATCTTTTGCTACAAAACGTTTTATTTTCAAAACTAACCCCTTATCAACTGCAATCGTCGTTTATTACAACTTTATTGAACGACAAATATTTCTTGCTGCGAATTACGAATACTATAATTATTGACCAATGGCGCTAACTATTTTTATCTGCTTATCGTCAGGGATCTCTTGGTATGAAATCACGCGTAAGCCCGGAATAGTATATTTAACAAACTTAGCAAGCACTGCTCGTAAAATCCCTGAGGTTAACAATATTGGCGTATCTCCCGCCATTTCTTGTTGTTGAGATCCGTCAGTTAATGATTTTTGTAGCCTTTCTGCTAAACCTGGTTCAATGCCTGCGCCATCGTCCCCAGCCATTTGCATAGACTGGTGCAACATCTGTTCCAACTCTGGCGCCAATGTTATGACGGGTACTTCAGTAACAGGTCCCACTAGCTCTTGCACAATAAATTTACGTAACGTTATACGAACAGCAGCAGTTAATATTTCTGGGTCTTGTGATTTAGGACCATATTCAACAAGTGTTTGAATAATACTTCTCATGTCACGAACGGCAACACCTTCATTCATTAAATTCTGTAGGACTTTAACCAATGTTCCCAGTGTTAACACTTCAGGGATTAAACCCTCAATTAATTTAGGATAATTTTTTCCTAACATATCGAGAAGGTTTTGAACTTCCTCATGACCAAGCAGTTGTGCCGCGTTGTTCGTCAATATCTGACTTAGATGGGTTGCAAGAACAGTAGAAGCATCTACTACTGTATATCCTAATGATTGAGCATGTTCACGTTGTGCTTGCTTGATCCATACAGCTTCTAGACCAAAAGCAGGGTCTGTAGTAGCTACTCCATCTAATTTTCCAAAAACTTGCCCTGGGTTGATGGCCAATTCATGATCATGACGGATTTCAGCTTCACCAATAGTGACACCCATTAAGGATATTTGATAAATATTAGGGTCTAAATCTAGATTATCGCGAATATGTACCGCAGGAACCAAAAAGCCAAATTCTTGTGAAAGTTTTTTACGAACACCTTTGATACGGTTAAGTAATTCTCCACCTTGAGATTTATCTACAAGTGGTATTAAGCGATAACCAATTTCTAAACCGATTACATCTACATGATTTACATCGTCCCAACCTAAATCTTTAACGTCAGATTCTTGTTGTTCAGTTTCAACTAAAGCAGCTTGTGATTTATCCGCTAGTTCTTTTTCTTTGGCTATTTTATGCTTACCGCTAATGAAAGCTGTACCAGCAATCAAGAAAGCAAATAATAAAAATGCAAAGTGAGGCATTCCTGGGATAATACCCATAACGAACATAACACCTGCAGCAATATACAATGAACGTTCTTGACCTAATTGACCGCTAACTTGCTCTCCCATATCTTGAGAGGTATTTTGACGAGTTACAACAATCGCAGTACCCACAGATAATAACAAACCAGGAATTTGTGCTACCAACCCATCTCCAATCGTTAAAAGGGTATATATTTCAACGGCACTATTGAAGCTCAAATCATGTTGAACCATACCAATAACAAGTCCACCAATAATATTTATCAATAAAATTAATATTCCAGCAACTGCATCTCCTTTTACAAATTTACTGGCACCGTCCATCGAACCATAAAAGTCAGCCTCACTCGTTACTTCAATGCGCCGCTCTCTTGCTTGATCGGCTGTTATAAATCCTGCATTCAAATCAGCATCTATTGCCATTTGTTTGCCTGGCATTGCATCTAACGTAAAGCGTGCTGTTACTTCTGCAATTCTTCCTGCACCTTTAGTAACAACAACAAAGTTAATGATGATTAATATAATAAAAACCACTAAGCCTACAGCATAGTTTCCACCAATAACCACGGAGCCAAATGCTTCAATTACTTTACCTGCAGCATCAGGGCCTTCATGCCCTTCTAATAAAACAACTCGTGTACTCGCAACGTTTAACGCTAACCGTAAAATAGTAGCGATAAGCAATACCGCAGGAAAAGCACCGAACTCAAGAGGCTTTAAGGTATAAACAGTGATCAATAACACCACCAACGATAAGGCAATATTAAAAGAAAAAAGTATATCCAATAAGAAAGAAGGCATAGGTAATATAACCATGCCAAGCGCTGCCATAATAAGTAGCGGTGTGCCTAAACCAGAAAAAAAGTTTAGCTTATTTTTTTTAAAATTCTGAAAAGTGGCTGCTAGCTGCATTTTACTCTTATGATATTTTTTTGACGCATATCATGAAATAGCAATAAACAGACCAAACTCATTAAAAAACATTTTGAATGGATGATAAATAAACAAAGTTAACACTAACCTACTGATTAGTTATAAATTAATATTTAAAGTCATCGGGGATAGGTAGATTTTTTGCGATAGGTGTTGGTTTTTTTGCCTTACCTTTTTTGTGCTCATTAAGCTGAAAAATGAAGGCTAGGACTTGAGCAACTGAAGCGAAAAGCTCTTCAGGAATTTCTTCATTAGTTTCTGCACAGTAATATAAAGAGCGTGCTAACGCAGGTGAAGCAATAATTTCCACATTATTCTCTTTGGCAATGGTACGAATATGTATGGCCATTTGATCGATACCTTTGGCCACTAACATCGGTGCACCACCTTGTTCAAGATCATATTTTAATGCTACTGCGTAATGCGTTGGGTTAGTGATCACGACATCAGAATCTGGCACATCTTGCATCATTCTTCGTTGCGACATTTCATATTGTGCACGACGAATACGCCCCTTAATTTCAGGACTACCTTCGGTGTTTTTGTTTTCGTCTTTGATTTCTTGCTTCGTCATCTTCAACTGTCTGTTGTGATCCCAAGTTTGATAGGGCGCATCAATAGCAGCAATAATACCGATGGACAAAGCTAATACTAAAAACATCCATTGCAACATAGTCACAGCATGTTCAAAATTTAATGGGATAGCTTCAAGACTCAAGCCTAATATTTCTTCAAATAAGCTACTCAACAGTAAATAAGCAACAATAAAAACGACAAAAAACTTCAATAGTGACTTAACTAATTCAACAAGCGCTTTAATACCGAACATACGCTTAAAGCCCGCTAATGGTGACATTTTACTGAGTTTTGGTGCCATAGCTTCAGCAGAAAAGCTCATTCCTCCTAGCATCGTATTACCGATAAACGCTGCAATCATGATAATGACAAAAATCCAGACTAAAGGCGCAATTAAAAGAGTCACCGTTCCTCGAAGCACACCATATAAGGCATGAATATCCATGACTTCTTCTCGTGTCAGAGTAAAGGTTCGAGTCATAACTAATGATAAGCTTTCAGTCAACATACCTCCGACAAGCATTATAGCGACTGCACTTCCCACTAAAACAAACATAGTACCCAAATCTTTAGATCGAGCAATTTGACCTTTTTTTCTAGCGTCAGAAAGCTTTTTGGCCGTGGGTTCTTCTGTTTTTTCACCGCTATCAGAATCAGCCATTAACGCCCCTTACATTCAATCAAGTGGCAGCTGAACTCGAGTGCCCGTTGCCATTGCAATTCATAATGGGTAAAAAAGTTCCCCATCGTTAACCACATAATTAATAAACCTGCACACATGGTTACAGGAAAACCAATAGCAAATATATTTAGTTGCGGTGCTGCTCGAGTCATGATGCCAAAAGAAAAATTAATCAATAACATCGCAGTAACTGGTGCTAAGGCTAACGATAAAGCAGTAGCAAACATCCATGAACCCCATTCAGCTAACTCTTTAAATTTATCAGGTGAAAATTTATATTCACCTATGGGCAGCGTTTCAAAGCTAGCTACTACAAATTGAATATAAGTTAAGTGCCCGTCCATTGACCAAAACATAAGTGTTGATAAAATGAGGAAAAACTGTCCTACCGCTGGCACATTCATACCACTGACAGGGTCAACGAGTGACGCAAATCCTAGGCCTGTTTGCATTGCTATAACTTGACCAGCTAATGTAAAAGTATTTAGCACCATAACGGTTACAAAACCCAAGGCTATACCAATAATCATTTGCTCAAAAATAAGAAATGTTGTTTGAAAAGAAAAGAGAGAGCCAACCTGTGCTGCTGGAATAGCAGGCATAACAGTAATGGTTAATGCTACACACAGAAAAAGTTTAACTTTGCCAGGAATGATCTTTGAACCAAAGCCGATCATTGACATTATAAGCGCAGAAATGCGCGAGAATGGTAATATAAAGTCAGCTATATATTGCATAATAACTGACTCAGTGAATTCCATTAACTCACCACACTGGGAATACTGGAAATCAGCCTAATGGTATAATCCATTAGTTTTTGTACTAGCCAATGCCCTCCATAAATCAATGCTAATAATGTGACACAAAGGCGAGGAAGAAAACTTAACGTTTGCTCATTGATAGAAGTTGCAGCTTGAAACACCGCAACGACTAATCCCACACACAGGCTAGGAATAATAACGGCACAAACAAGAACAATAACTAAAAATAATGCATCACTCAGTATGTCGACAAAGACTTCTGGATTCATTAGCCACTCCCCATCCCATAACTCGTCGCAATTGTACCTATAACTAAATTCCAGCCATCGACAAGTACAAATAACATCAATTTAAAGGGTAAAGAAACAATCATGGGTGATAACATCATCATACCCATTGCCATTAATATACTCGCCACAACCAAATCGATTATCAGAAAAGGAATAAAGAGCATAAAACCTATTTGAAATGCGGTTTTTAGCTCACTAATAATAAACGCTGGAATAATAACTGTCATGGGCAAATCAGTAGGTTGATCAACCTTTTCAATACCTGACATATTCGCTAAAGTTTCTAAGTCTTTGATTCTCGTTTGTTCGAGCATAAATGCTCTTAAAGGAATTTTTGCCGTATCAATCGCTTCTACAGAAGTCATTTGATCGGCTAAATAAGGTTCAATCGCTCGTTTATTAATTTCATTATAGACAGGTGTCATGATGAACATCGTCATGAATAACGTTAGACCTATGATGACTTGATTTGAAGGTGTTTGTTGCAAACCAAGTGCTTGTCTCAAAATAGCCATGACCACAACAATTCGGGTAAAGGATGTCATCATAATAATGCCAGCAGGAATAAAACTTAATGCAGTCATAAACATTAAGATTTGCAACGTAACCGTATATTCTTGTGAACCATCAGCATTGGTGGTTAATTTGAGTGCCGACATACCCAGTTCATCAGCCGCTAATACAGATTGACTAGCGAAAAATGCAACTAACAATATAAATAGAAAAATAAAACCTTTAACCGAAAATAAACTGATACATAAATTTTCGATAACATTTCTTTTTATGTTGTTATTAGCAGCATTTTCAATGTTTTTAGAAACATTAGTTGATTTAAAATCTATCATGATTATTTTTCACTGTTGGCTTTATCTGCAGAATTTCGGCTAAAACGTGCAAATGTTTGACTAAGTTCTATTGGCACACCCGTTTTAACTTCAATAGGTTCATCTAAAGTATCAAGTAAATTAATTTGTTGTCCAGTTACGCCAAGTAACAATTGCTTTTCACCGACTTGAACGACAACTAATCGTTCTTTCGAGCCTAAATTTAAACTCGTAACAACTTTAAGGCCATTAACCGCTAAACCGCCCACTTGTAATTTCTTTAAAATCCATGCAACGACAACAATAGCAACTAATACCGCAAGCAATGAAAGTATCATACTGCCTGCATCAACATTTCCGATAACATGCCGGCCCACTTCAACCGTTGCAGGTGTTGTTTGATCGATAACGCTACTGTCTTGTTTTTGAACTACGGTTGGCGCTAAAACACTTTCTTCCGCCCCTACTTTAAAAATTAGAAAGATTGAGAAGACAAAAATTAAGAAGCGCATCAGCATTACTTTAACTTTTTAATGCGTTCAATTTGACTAATAACATCCGTTAACCGAATACCAAATTTATCGTTGACCACGACAACCTCGCCATGCGCAATTAAAGTACCATTGACGAGAACATCCAGCGACTCACCGGCGACTCGATCTAATTCAACAACAGAACCTTGGTTTAGTTGTAATAAATTACGAATACTAATATGGCTACGACCTACTTCCATCGAAATCGTAACGGGAATATCTAAAATCGCATCAAGTTTGCGCTTCTCTTCACCTGTGATCGGCGCATCTTCTTCAAGTTCTTCTAATTCAACTGTTTCGGCTTCGGCTTTGGCTTCGGCTTGTTCATCCATAGCCTCATCCCACATACCTAAATCATCATTATCACTCATGCCATTGGCCTCAAATTTATTTTACTTACTACTTCAATTTTAAAAAAATTATTAATAATCAAAATCATCTTCTAAAAGATGTAACTCTGCATCGCTATCTAAACGCTTGCCACCTTTCGTTAATATGGTTAATTCGTTCTTAACTGACTCAGGACGTTTAATTTTTTCAGATATTTTAATCGCGACATTATCTCTACTACGTCCTAGTTTCGCTCTAAACGACGGTAAACCTTCAATTAACACCGTTATATGCTCTGGCATCTCAATCGGAATAATATCGCCTTTCTCTAAATCCATAATCTTTTGTAAAGGGAGATCCACAGAGATAAATTTTGTTGTTAATTCTACAGGTACGTCCATTATTTCATCACGCAGTGCTTTCGACCAACGCATGTCAGTGTCTTCTTTATCACTTTGTACACCGGCATCGAGAAGCTCACGAATGGGCTCAAGCATCGAGTAAGGTAAAGCTACGTGAAAATCGCCACCACCACCATCGAGTTCAATATGAAAAGAGCTAATGACAACCACTTCGGTTGGACTCACAATATTTGCCATTGATGGATTTACTTCAGAATCTAAATACTCAAAAGATACATCCATAACCGGAGACCATGCTTCTTTATAATCTTCAAAAATCAATTTTAAAAGCATTTGAATAATACGACGTTCTGTTGGTGTAAATTCACGGCCTTCAATTTTTGCATGATAACGTCCATCACCACCAAAAAAGTTATCCACCAAAATAAAAACCAATCGTGCTTCCATGGTAATTAGTGCAGTGCCTTTTAATGGACGAAAACGTACCATATTCAAACTGGTAGGTACAAATAGTGTATGAACATATTCGCCAAATTTTATCATCTGAATACCATTTATTGATACTTCAGCTGTGCGTCTCATCATATTGAATAAGCTGATACGCATATGGCGGGCAAAACGTTCGTTAACCATTTCCAATGTGGGCATTCGACCACGAACAATGCGATCTTGTGACGAAAAGTCATAATCAGACGTACTACCCTCCTCTTGGGCAAAGTCCTCTGTTATTTCCTCTTCTTCAACGTCATCGACACCATGTAATAGCGCATCAATTTCGTCTTGAGATAATAAATCACTCACTGAATAGTCTCTTTAGTTAAATGCATCGTCTTATCTCATAGCCTTATTGCATTACAAAACCGGTAAATAATACTTTTTCAACCACATTTTTGCCTTCAATATCTTTCATCATTTTGTGAACTTCAACTAAAGATTTTTGTTTTAATGAGGTCTTTCCTGCACTGGTTGCTAAGTCATCAGCATTTGACTGAGAAAAAACCGCCAACAGCGTACTTTCAATTAATGGCACATGTTTCTTCGCCGCTTCTTCATTATCAGAACCCCTAACTAAGAGCTGAACTCTGATCTCAACAAATCTGTCACGAGCAGCACCGGGAACATTAAAACGAAAAGGTCTTGGCATAGGTACATATAATGCATTACCAATACTTACAGATACATCTTCGGCTGCTTCACCTTCAGATCCATCGCCAGCACCTGCGCTATCAAGTTCAGCGTCAAGTTGCGCTTGAGAAACATCGTCACCGCCCATAAAAAAGAATGCAGCACCACCTCCAATAGCCAAAATTACAACAGCAGCAATGATTATGATCATTTTTTTGCTTTTGCCTTTTCCGTCTAACTCTAATTCTTTACCTTCGCCTTTTTCATCAGCCATCATGAAGCCTTAACTATCTATTTATATGTGAAGTTTACTTTAACTCAACTATATCGTTGAATCGTCAGCTAGCCAATGAGTTTTGTCATTTATGCATAGTAATCTACACCAGTTGACGAACCTTTGACCAAATTTAGTGTTTGGGTCCCACTTAAATCTGCTAATTCATTCTCTGCAATATCACCGTCACCACCTTGTTGGCGATCATCACCGAGAGCCTCGTTGTCATTTTGTTTATTTTCCTGTTCAACATTGGCATCTCCAACATCAACACCACTTTCAGCAAGCATCTCTTTTAAACGACCTAAATTTTGATCAAAAGCTTCTTTAGCTTGCTGGTTTTGAACAGTAAAGCTTACAACCGCTTGTTCATTTTGAAGGTTTATCTTAACGTTTACATTGCCTAATTCTTGAGGGTCAAGACGAATTTCAATTTGTTGGAGTTTTTGATTCATCATGACCATGACTTTATCTTTTAACTCGTTAGTAAAGTCTTTACGATAAACAGATAAAGCTTCATTTTGTAACGACGTGACTTGTTTTGCATTCGACACTGATTGTGCTGTAGATTGCACTTGGTCACCTGTCAATTTGGTGATCATTTCTTCTGCGGAAGCAGCCGATTTTGTTGCTTCATTAACCTGATGAATGTCTCTACTGAGGGTATTTTCAATACTGGTAGATACCAACTTTTTATCGAATAGTTCGCTAAAAGGTTTATCTTTAACTTGAGCCTCATTATTTACTAGCTTTTCAGCATTAGATAAAATTTGTGTTTGTTTCTGATTTTGTTGATCTAACGATTGCTCCTTAGACTGCTCTTTAAATTGCTCGCCAGTATTTGAAGTTTGCGTTTCGAGTACTTTATGGGTTGCCTGGTTAATCACTCTACTTTGATTTTGAGTGTTTTCCATCGCTTGCTTTTCACCTGAAACACTAACACCTGCAAAAGCGACTTTATCTGTATTTATATTATTCGTATCAATACTCGTATCAGCCTGACTCAATACATTCTGATTTTGAGCCTTTGATAGCAACTCAGAACCTGTAATATTGTTAGTTACTGAGTTATCAGTTTTTGCATTATTCTGAGTACTTTTATCGAGTGTTACAGGTTTATCTTGGTTTCCAATAAAATCAGCCTTAATTTTTTCCAACTCAGATTCAGTCGTTGTACTTTCCATATCTGCGGCTAAGGCTTCAAGTTCACTTGCTAACATTTGTTGTTTACTTTCGTTACCACTTTTGTCGACAACACGATCTATTCTATTTACCGTTTCTATTTGAGTTTCTTTATTTGTTTGATTTAGCTGCTGGATTTTAGTATCTGTAGTCTTGGTTGTTGAAGACTCAGCACCCTCTGTATTTTTAGCATCTGTAGTCTTGGTTGTTGAAGACTCAGCACCCTCTGTATTTTTAGCATCTGTAGTCTTGATTGATGAAGACTCACCATCCTCTGCATTTTTACCAATCAACACAGATAAATCTAACTTATTTTCACCTTTAATTGATTCGTCTCCCTCAATTGTAGGCTTAACTTTAGATTCAATGTTTGCTGTTAGTGCTTGACTTTTTGCTTCAGTAGAAGGCTTCACTGGTTCTATTATCGGCCTATGAATCTTTATGTTCCCTAATTTATCATCAGGAGCCACTATTTTATTCTCTAATTCTTTCTTATTATTTCCACCAAGTACTTGCTTTAATAATGCATCTAATTCAGTTTTTTCTGAAACTGTATAGTCAACATTTTCTTTCGATAGTTTTTTATGGTCAATTGGCGTTTCTTTGCTAACACCTTTAAGATCACCAGTTAATATTTTATCTGAAGCCGATAAAAGCGACATGAGCTGTTGCGCACTATCTTCTATTTTATCAGTAGGTAAAGGGGCATTATTAACATCGATTGATACTGCATCTTTTTTCTCAGTCGGTTTTTTTTCAGCATTATCTGACTGTATTACTTTTTCGTTAGTGTCTTTATCGCCAGAATGTGACTTTTCGGTTACTTCTTTATTTACTTCATTATCAACTTCTGTTCCAGTCTCATTTTTTGGAGACTGAACCTCGTGCGATGGACGTTTTCCTTGAACATTTTCTTTTTCAGGCTGCACTTCAGTATCAAGTTTCGATTTATTGCCACTTGTCTCTTGTTTCTTGCCGCTTTCTTTAGTTTGCTGGCTTTGATAGTGCTGTTCAATTACTTGAGAAAAATCTTTATTTGAATTTTTGGAAGAGCTTGTTGCTCCTGATTGAACAGAGCTAAAGTCGTTACTTGGCGCTATATCTATGGCTATTGTATTAACTTGCGGCATAGTAAACCCTTTTATTTTAACGGTGCATTCAAGCTATATGTGCAATTATTCTATTGTCGATCTATAGCTGATTTATATTCTAATACTTATCATCAAGCAAATATTGTTCCAATAAAGTCGGAAGCGATAGTAAGTATGTTATGAGAGCATTCTTCTTCGAACAAATTGTTGAGTGGCGATTTCATCAAACATTTTTTGCTCTTGCTTATTGGCTATAATTTCAAGTGCACTTCGTTTTTTATCGAGAAGTAACTCCACGGCCTGTATTTTCTGTCGCTGTGCAAGCCACTCTTTTTTTCTTTTTTCGACCATTGATTTACATTGCATAAGAGCAATATCAACTTGCTCTGCAGCATTATCGAGTTTGGCAATAAAGGCATGAAAATGGCTAAAAGTAGCGCTATCGATACCAACTAATGAACGTGAATTTAATCGTTTCATATATTCAAGGCGGTAATCAGTGACACTTTTTAAGCGTTCAATATTTTGCTGATATTCAAATTCAGCAGTCTGTAATGCTTGTGATGCACTTTTTTCTTTATCTTGTTCATAACGGCGTAAGGTATTAAGTTGCTTCAATGGCATAAGTTACCCCTAAGTGCGCTTGAGCTGTCGAATTGTTTTTCGTAAATTTCTTTAAGGGCTAATTGTTGAAACATGTTACTGCCCCTGCGCAGATTGAGCATGTGCTTGTGCAGCAGAAAATATTTCTTGGAGTTGCGTTAAGCTTTGATCATAAGGAATCACTTCTAACATTTTCTGTTGTAAGAAAAATTTGATAACCGGCATTAAATCAATTGATTGATCAATACGAGGATCATTACCACGGCTGTATGCCCCAATAGAAATTAAATCTTTATTTTGCTCATATAATGAATAAACTTGCTTTAATTGCCTCGCAAGTTGTTGATGTTCTTCACTAGTCACCATTGGCATAACACGGCTAATAGAGCCTTCAATATCAACAGCAGGATAATGCCCTGAATCAGCCAAAGAGCGCGATAATACAATATGACCATCTAAGATCGCGCGAGAAGCATCGGCAATAGGATCTTGTAAATCATCCCCCTCAGTTAATACAGTGAAAAAAGCTGTAATAGAGCCCTGTCCTTCTCCACCATTTCCCGCTCGTTCTACAAGTTGCGGTAACTTTGAAAATACTGAGGGTGGATAACCTTTTGTTGCAGGAGGCTCGCCAACTGCCAACGCTATCTCACGTTGCGCTTGTGCATAACGTGTAAGAGAGTCCACCAACAGTAGAACGTTTAATCCTTGGTCACGAAAATATTCAGCAATCTGAACAGAGGTTTCACAGCCCTTCAAACGCATTAACGGGGAATTATCAGCAGGTGCAGCAACAACCACTGATCGTGCACGTCCTTCTTCTCCTAAAATTTCTTCGATGAATTCTTTAACTTCTCGGCCACGTTCCCCAATTAAACCAACAACGATAACATCTGCAGTAGTGCCTCGTGTCATCATACCTAACAATACACTTTTACCAACACCCGAACCGGCAAACAATCCCATACGTTGGCCAATTCCAACCGTCAAAAAACTGTTGATTGCACGCACACCTACATCAAGAGGTTCTGTGATTGCTCGTCTAGATAGTGGGTTAATGGGTTTATTATTTACTTGATAATTATCTGAACTTTTAATTGGACCTTTGCCGTCAAGTGGATTACCAACACCGTCAACAACACGACCAAGTAAATCCATTGAGAAAGGTAAACGTGCTTTAGTGGCTAGAGGAACAACGCGTGCACCAGGTAAAACACCTTGTAAACTCTGTTCAGGCATTAGAAATGTTATTTCTTTGGAGAACCCCACAATTTCGGCAATTAAATCACCCTGTGCAGTTTCGACTAAGCATTGACTTCCTACTGCCGCTTTCACACCAACAGCTTCTAGAGTTAAACCCACAACTCTAACTAAACGCCCAGCAACAGAAACTTTATGTGAATGCACAAAGTTTTGACAATTATTTAGTCGTTCATTAAGGCGAGAAATATCAACCATAGCGGTATTTTGACTCTTTTATACAAGGGTTTACTGATGTAAAGCATCTTGCAAAAACGAGTCCAATACTTCTTTTATGCGTGATTTAATACTGAGGTCAACATTAGACGTACTATTTTCAATTTGACAGCTACCTGCTGCTAGTTGTGGTGCGGCAAGTAAACGCCAACCTTGCTCTTGTATATGTTCAGCGCCAAATTGCTTTTCAACGCGTTTGATATCACTTGGATGTAGTAAAATTTGTGTTTGTGCTTCTTGACTTGGTAATGCTTTTATACCGGCAGAAATTGCACCCGCTAATATATCAGGATTTGTTTGCGCTTCTTGTAATGTAATGGCTTCAGTAAGTTGAACAACGAGGTGAATAAGTTGCTGTTCTACGCTTTTCTCTACATTAAGTAGTGGTTGATGAAGCTGTTCAGTAAGCGAACTCCAAGCAGCAGATTGTTCATCAATACTTTCTTTACCTTCTACCAAGCCTGTTTCAAGACCTTCTTGATGCCCTGATACAAGACCTTCTTCATGGCCAGATGCTTTTCCTTCCTCATGACCTTTAGCAAAACCTTCTTCTTTGCCTTGATTAAAACCTTCATCGAAAGCTGCTTGTCGAATGTTCTCAATGTCTTCAGCAGTTAACGGAACTACTTCTTCCTCTAACGAATCTTCTGGTGGTTCAAACCGCCAAGTAGGTTTACGGCCCATGGCATTAGTTTTTTCATCTTTAGATGTATTTTCAGATTCGACAGAAGGCAATGACCAAACATCTGTTTCTTGTTCAGTATTAGGCTTAATGACATCAGGTATGATTTGATTAAATATTTTCATAATATTTTATAATTGTATTTCTCAAACGTTCTTAATATTAGAGATTTCATTTAAGTTAAAAATCTCCATTCACGTTGTTCAGTTTATTCAATGACTAGGATTAATGTTTTTGCGTGGTATAATTTACCCGCAGCATTAATTCATGAGTGATGCTATAGGAACTCGTCCCCACCACCAGCACCACCTAACATAATTTCGCCAGCGTCAGATAAACGACGTGCAACTGATAGAATTTCTTTTTGTGCTGCTTCAACTTCACTGATACGTACAGGACCCATAGCTTCAAGGTCATCTGCCATCATTTCAGCTGCACGTTTAGACATATTCGC
>CAJWBY010000033.1 GCA_913020705.1 uncultured Colwellia sp. | reverse complement strand
CAAACATCCACACCACTGGATGAAATTCCGCAAAAACAAATTGTCCTTTTGGCTTTAGATATTTAGCAACTATGGTTGCCCATTTATCTAAATCAGGCAACCACCCAATTGTCCCATAACTTGTAAAAACAATGTCAAATTGTTGGTTCAAATGTATGATGAAAGTACTAGCCAATATTTATCTCTATCGTTAAATATTGGTTTGCTTAGACAGTGTCAGAATATTAGGCACTGACATCGCTTCAACTCAAGTTTTTTCATTTATTTTCCAGTTCTGCTAATCCTTTCAACGCAGATGGAAATGTTGAATCGCGTTTAAGTGCATTGCGATAATGTTGAATAGCTTTGTGTTTGATATTAGCCTGTTGATATGCAAAGGCTAAACTATCCCACGTATTTGCAGAATCAGGATAAAGGTCAGTATTGATGGTTAATAGTTTTATAGCGTAATCAAAATTTTCCTTCATCATACTTAGTCCTTGGTTATTCAAACGACCTTCTGATAATGATTCATCACTAGAATCTTTTTCCAGTAAAGTTCGATAGGCAATAAGTGCATCAGCATAATCATCTGTATTGAGAGCATCTCCCGCCATCTGTTCGTCTTTTGCCAGTTTAAGGTGACTTTGATAATTTCCATAACTGCGTACAAAATTAAACTGAATCACTCCCTTAGCCTCAGTGAATTTAATGGGTGTAGCGCTTTCTCGGCGTAGAAATATTCCCTCTCCAGTGTAATTTAACTCTTTAGGTGACGTACCGGGATAACTCATCCATAATTTTCCTTCTTGGCTTGTAATTGATATTGATTGGGTGCTGTCATAACGATACTGACCTAAGTATTTATTGAACATCTCTTTAGTGATGTTTTGTGTTTCTTTCGCTTGATAACCATCCCATTCATAAGTTAAACCAACAGCACTAACCACTTCATCTAAAAATTCTGGGTGATTAGAATTAGTCATAATAGCAACACCATAACCATCTTTAAGGTGACTTGTTAACTGTGTAGAAAAACCTTGTGTCGAACCACCATGTGAAAAATAGCTTGTTCCACCACGGTTATCGACGAACCAACCTAGCGCATAACCAGAATCAACTTCTGTAATCATGGTTTGCGCTGTACTTTTATTCAATAGTTTACTGTTTCCACTTAATGCTTTTTGTATTTCAGCTGCAAATAAAGCTAAATCGCCTGCTGTAGTCCACAAACCAGCTGCTGCCATTTCTGGATGAGTGTGGTATTTTCCCGTAACAGCATCTCCATGGGCCCTTACACCTGCAGCTAAATTTTTGAGTAAAGCCGTTGGCAATGTTTGTTGGTAAAAGCTTTGAGTCATTCTTACCGAATTAAATAACAACTCATCCATTACTTTATTAAAAGGCATTCCAGAAACCTCACTCATCATAAGTTGTGCAACTGTGTAACCGCCTCCGGAATAACGAAAGTCGCCCCCAGGTTCTTTGTTAACTCTAACGGGAGCAGAGTTAGCTGGTTTTATACCATTAAGTATCTGTATAACGTTTGGAATTTTTTCATCAAGGGAATAGCCTATAAATCCACGAGTCGTTAATCCACCTGTGTGGCTTAATAATTCTCGTAAGGTAACTTTGGCTTTAGTGGAAAATTCGTTCTCAGGAAGTTTCCAACTTTTAAGCGTTGTATTAATATCACTATCAAGCGGCAGTTTACCGGCCTCCACTAAACGCAATGCACCAAATGCTGCAACAGGTTTAGATACAGATCCAGCTTGAAATAAAGTCTGGTTACTCGCGACCTTTCCCGCCTCTCTATCGGCTAGACCATAGGTTTTAAACCAGCTGACTTTGTAATCTTTTATAACAGCAATTCCAACACCAGGAACTCCATAGTGTTTCATTCGATCTTGTAAACTCCATAATTTATCGCCTTTGAAGCTATTGACAGGTGATAAACTGTTCTCGACATTTTTGATCAATTCTTGTTGGTTAGCCCAAGTGTTAGAGCAAAGTAAAATAAAACATACTCCTAAAGCACTTTTATAATATTTAATCATCTACATCTCTCTTGTTGGTAAAATTGCATAGTCAATAATTTCTATAAATTAAGTAGTTTAACCAAGAATAGTTAGGAGTTGTTTGACAGCCATATTAATCCCTTAAAATATAGAAAATCCAACGTATAAAGCAAAAATCACTCCAAAGCATGCTTTACATTAAAAAACAGTTGGTTACATGCTTTCAAATAAACATATAAAATCTAAAAATTAAAAATAACATCAATAATTGGTAAGAATAACGAAATATATACATCAAAGAATAATCACTCATTCAATTTGATATTATCAAAAAATAAGCGTTGAATAAGCTCATCTCTAGAGGGGCGACTTAACGTTAGAGCTTTGTTTATCTCTGCTTGATTTAATATTCGCCCATGATGGGTTGATAGATATTTTTCAACGTCAAGATTGAGTTGATTTATTGCACCTGATAACACCTCAAGTCTGTAATAAACGTCCACATTTGGCCAGCTGACAGGAGACTCTAATGCCGTTTTATAGCTACTACCAAACATATCTTCCGTAATTAGCAATTTGTGCTCGGGCAGATAGACTACTAAATTATGGCTGGCGTGGCCATTGGGCACATCAAAAAGCATAACTTTACCATCTGCTAAGTAGCTCGTTTTATCTATGGGTAAAAATCGGCTCTCTGCTAATGGCTGTTTTAGGTAATCATTTACCGCAGTTATATCTGCTGGATGAATGATTAAATTTATCCCTTGCTTAACAATACCCCTAAGTCCGGACATATGATCAGTATGATGATGACTAACAACATGTTGTGCTATTGGTTTGTTATTGCCTGTCGTTTTCCTTAGCAAGTCTAAGCCTTGTTGCCAAGCCTTAGCAAGTCTAAGCCTTGTTGCCAAGCCTTAGAATCATCTACTTCTCCCCAAGCACCGACAGAAATATAGTGGTCACCTGAATCAATAAATAGAGTATACCCCCAGCCTTGCCCGACAAAATATACATCCTTCGCTACTTGCCTGATGGTTAACTTTGAAACATCAAAGTATTGTTTCTTTGTTTGCAAGTCATAACCGGAGGAGATATTGAATTGATGGCTTTGCACAGTGTTAAAAGTGAGTTCCCTAGAGTCGCTATGATAAACAGGTTGTTCTGCGGTGCTAACAAATAACTCTTTGGCCCAAGTGATACCTTGCGTTTGATGATGATTTAGAAAGTCGTAACTCTGGATTTCCTGCCCTTGCTTTTTAAGCATGCGCGTTAAATAGCCATTTTTTTGATTGATATAGATTGAATATTCATGTTCAGTGCCAGCATTTACTGTCAATACATCGTGAGCCTGACCTTGTATGTTTGCTGTATCTGTCCATTGAACATTATTTCTGTCTTTATCTAATTGTCTAATTATAATGGGGTCTAGCAATTGGCTATTGCCGCTATCTACATTGTCATAGTTGAGATATTTTGCTGGTTGATATTTTTTTAAAGCATGATCTATCTCATATCCTTTACCCTCTGTAAAAATTCGGTGAGCTACTGCTGGCGTATCTGTACTATGACCGCCTATTAACCTAGTTGTGACTTCTTTAAATGCTTTTCTCTTGTTTAATAAATCGAGCGTTAGTTCTATTTGATGTTTATTTAAATACATAACCATCGGACCTTGGGCAGAATGACCACTTTGCCAAGGGATATAATGATTTATGTTGTCTGTAAGTTGCAGTCTTTGCAATTTTCTCAACTTGTCTCCGCCATAGGCTTCGACTGCTTTATTTATAATGCTATTTTCTTTTTCACCAGCAAACAATATTGTGCTGAAAGTTAACAGCAATAAGACTAACACTCCTCGCTTTAAGAGTTTGAAAGAGGTCTTTTTATGGCTCATTAAATATACCTTTTGGAACGAGTGTTCAATTGATTTTTATTTTAATGAGAATTCTCATTCGATTGCAATATATGCGGGCTTATGAATTCCTGATGAATTGCTGATGGCCTGTAAAAACAAGCTATTTAACGTATTTTTAAAACCTAGACCTCGACAGCTAAAACAATTAATCATAAAATATCAGGCGCTCAGAATATTACTCATGGGTCAAAATGACAGAGAAAAACATATTTTATATTGCTGATTTTAAAATTGATATTTCCCGATCTGTAGTCATTAGAAATGAACTCCATACTCAGATTGAGCCCAAGGTTTTGCAAGTGTTGTTATTATTGGCTAAACGCCAAAATGAAGTGGTGACCCATAAGGAAATCATGGATCACATCTGGCAGGGTACTGAAGTAGTGCCCAATGCATTGCAACGTTGCATTGCCATTTTACGAAAAGTACTAATAGACAATGCCAAATCCCCAACCATAATCGCCACACACCCCCGCATTGGTTACCGTCTTATTGCCGAGGTACGCTGGCAGCCATTGCCTGACTTACAAATAATTAGCGATAAAAAAGACGTAAAGCAGCACAAGGTAAACAAGCGAAAATTTGCTATCCCATTTTCTGCTTTGGTAATATTGATGCTTGTAGTCGCAATGAACGCTTTTTGGTCAGATTCTCTACCTAATCAATATACGGAAATAAGTCAGCTAACTCAAACAGATGCCCATGAAAGCCATGCCCTATTTAGCCCGAATGCAAAGTATATAGTGTTTAATCGTTATGCTGGTTCTTGCAAAAGTCATTTATGGGCAAGACATAAGGATAGTGGTAAAGAAAACCAGTTAACCTCTCAGCCAGGATTTTATGGAGGGATGAGTTTTACCGTTGATGGTAGAGAACTTATATTTTCAGCCAAAAAAGAATGCGACCAATCAAATCAAGAACAAGTAAAAAAGGCCGACAATTCATTATGTTGGAATATAGCAACTTTAGACTTTTCCTTAGCGTTGTCAGCACCACAAATACCTAGCTTTCGTCATCAATGTCAAGCGCAGAGATTAGAAACTCCTAAGGCATTGTCAAATCATCAATATGTTTTTTTACAATATAACGACGGATTCTATCAGTTAATGCATTATGATGACTTGAGCAAAGATGTCACCCCCCTTTATACTCCAAAAGAGCTTTACATTTATCATTTTGATTATGATCCAATACACAATCGCTTTGCGCTAATTGGCCGCGATAATCACTTTAATAACATACTACAAATATTAGATGAAAAGGGAAAGTTGCTTAATCGTGTAGAGATCGAACTTACTCAGGGAATGAGTCATAATCAGAATTTTACAGCCAACTTCGAACCGGAGGGAAAATATTTGCTAGCTACTAGCAATAATAGGCTGTACAAGATAGATTTAAATGGGCAGCTACAAGAAATTAAAACGCCAAAAAACAATTTGTTATCTGTGGTCAAACATTCGAATAATAACCATTTATTAGCAGTAAAGGGCAAGAAAGATATAGATATTGCTCAAATCACACTCATAGACAAACCGCTAACTCAAATTACATCAGAGTTGAATAGTCAGAATCTGAAATTCACGAGTTTAGCGCGTTCTACTGCTCAAGACAGAAATGCACTGTACCAGCCAAATGGTGATCAAATTGCATTTATATCTGATCGCAGCGGTCAGGATCAGCTTTGGCTTTGGCTTTGGAATAACGGTCATGCTTCTCAATTAAGTTTCAATTCGTATAATACCAGTATCCGTAATTTTAATTGGTCTCCTGATGGAAAGTTTTTGGCTTGGGTGTCTAATGACAAGCTTGCCATAACTGATTTAAATGGATAAACACAGTTTTTTCATACTGGAAAACCCCTCTATACCATTCTGTCATGGTATGAAGAAAATCAATTGTTAGTACTATTAAATGATCCTCAACCAGGGGGATTATATCGCTTGGATCTTGACCAAAACAAGTTAAGTTCTTTTGAAATCAATCAGGTTGAATCAGCTTGGGTTCACCGTAATCAGCTGTTTTATAGCAATATTGACGGAGAGGTGTTTACTCATGTTCTGAACAAAGAAAATATCGAAATTACGCGATTACCTGAACTAAATGGTAAAGCTTTATTCATTAACGACCCGTTTATTTATAGTGTTGATCAGGATAGTTTTATTTTGAATCAGTATAACCTGCAAGGCCAGTTTATAAAATCAATAACCCAACTAGAAGCAATGGCTTGGAAGGTTAGCGGGTTAAAAGGAAACCAGGTGTTACTCAGTCAGTTTATTGCTATTAATCATGACATAGTGGTGTTGCAGTAAGTGTATGGCGCTATTTCCCCTTACCGAGATAAATCGAACAGTCACTATTACCATATTGCTGACCTTAGCCAATAAACGAAGGGGAATGCTTTGGATTAGCTTTTGCAGAAATAACGGCCCACTAAGAGGCAAATAATAGTGGGTTAGAATAAGCGAAACTAACAAAGCCAACTGTTACTTGTTCTGGTCGAATGGTTTTCTATATGGCCGTCTGCTCATATAATTGTAATGGCAGACCATCAGGGTCACTAAAAAATGTGAATTTTCTATTAGTATATGCATCTACTCTGATCGGCTCAACTGCTACACCTCGAGATAAAAGGTGTGCTTTAACTGATTCAACTGACTCTACATTAAATGCTAAATGCCTTAAACCTAAAGCCTCAGGGAAACTCAATCTATCTGGTGCATTAGGAAAAGAAAATAACTCTATTTGACCACCATTGGATAATTTAAGATCAAGTTTAAATGAATCTCTCTCTTCACGGTAATTTTCAGCTATAACCTCTAAACCAAGAATGGAAACATAAAAGTGCTTAGATTTTTGATAATCTGAGCAAATGATAGCGGCATGATGAATCGAATTAAGCACCTAAGCTCCTCGGTATTTAACGCCCTATTAAGAGACAAAAAATAATGGTTAAAATAAGCGACGAAGAAATAAACATCAACTATTTTTGTCCTGGTTGAGTGGCTTGTTAGTGCTATATTACTGCTTCTTTGAAGGTTGAGATTTCTTTAAAAAGTAAACCACAAGTTATTATATATACAGGAATAAGTGAAGCAAATGTATAAAGATATGAAAATTCACTTCCTCCGAGAGCCATTAAGCATCCTACCACAGGCATACTAAAACCAATAAAATAATACGCTGTACTTTTATATAGCCAACCATAAGGAATAAAGTGAGAACCAAACAGTACTGAAAAAACAAAAGGAAACCAATTAGGATTAAGTTGTAATACCATTATTAGCACAGGCCAATAAAGGAATTGGGCTAACGCTAGAATAGCCCCTAAGTCTGTTAAAGGTGACAATTTAGCAAATGGATTAACATCGAATATTTTTGAGATGAAAAATGCTATTGGAAATGTACTGCCCGTTACAACTATCACCCAAATTAAAGCCTGCCTCTGTGGCAAAAAATTCACAAATAAAGTAAGGAGGGTAATTACGAGCAAACCTGCCAGCGGAAATCCAATTCCCTTTTTAGTAAAACGTATTAATTCATCTCTATTATCCATAATTTCTCCTGAAGTGGGCCTATAGCCCTAACGCCCCATTAAGAGGCTTTAATTGTTGGTTAAAATAAGTGAACGGAGTGAACAAAAAGCCAACTGTTTTTTGTCCTTGTTTAATTTTTTGTTAGCTATAAGTTTGTATCAAGCTTGAGTAACTCACCTGATAATACATTAAAAGTATAATAGAACATATCGCTATCAGTCGCCGCATTAAGTAAGACTAAGTCATTACTAATCACCTGATAACCTGCGATATTATCCATGACAGATTTTAACTTAGTACCGTCATATTCAGAAACCAAGAACTCTTTATTGTCATCTTGGTTTAGAAATCCATCTTTATTCGTGTCCTGTCTTGCCACAGAATAGATGTTTTTACTTAATATGTTTCGGTATTCGGTTTCTCTTGATTGGGTTGGTGTGAAATCTACGATTAGTGCATTATTCTCGAATAACAAATTATTTTTTTCACCCGCTTTAGTAAACATTAAATTAACGGCATTACTACTTAAACTCAAAGTCGCTGAAACAATCATCATGTTGGTATTTGCACTATAAGATTGTTCTTCTACTATTTTGTCCGAGGTTATTTCTAGAATATGCACATCTTTAATTTGACCTACATACCTTTTTTCTAATTTAGGTTTTTGATCTTCTTCTAGCGCATCGTTATGATCAATAACTTGTACTTTGGGTTCAGAATAATCCTTTCTTAAAAGATCACTAATTATATTTTTACCAATTGCAATAATGACAATTATCGCTGCGATAAATAGCAATATCTTATTAGATTTCTCAATAAAACTCATGATGCGAGTGCCCAAGTTAGATTCCTTATAGCTAACGCTTTGCTAAGCGGTTAAAAATGGCTGGCTATATTAGCGAGGAACGAACACAGCCAGCTGTTTGTGTTCGTTTAAGCAACTTATTAGAGCATTTGATTTATATGACTATAAAAGAACTCTTTCTCATTTTGGTATGATTCTTTATCGTTAGGGTACTTTGCGTGCAAGTCTTGTTTAACCTGATTTAATTCAGCAATTAACGCTACGTTATTTTTCATCACCTTGACGAAATTTAAGTGTTTATCCACATTTACATCACCGGATTGAAAAATATGCAAATGAACCTTTCTATGCTTTTTTGAAAAGTATTCTCTACCAATGATTCCATTTTGACCTCTGTAAACAAAACCGAGGTTAACAATACTTTGTCTGAAAGTTAAAATCTTTGAAATGTCTTTAACGACCCCTAAAAGATCAATGCAATCTTTAGCATATAACCCTGATACTGCAGTTGAACCAATATGATAAATTTCAATATCACCTTCGTAAGTGGAAATTATTGAATCTCTTACGTTTTCGAACTCATATTTCCATTTGTCATTGTGCGGAAATAGGTACATAACTCGAGAGTACTCTAACGCTTTGCTAAGCGGATAAAAATAGTTTGGCTACAATACTTTAACGAAGTCAGGTAAGCGAACTTTTTTTGTCCTTTTGATTGCCTTGCTAACTATATTTACGCAACCTTTTAAGAATTTTATTGATATAGCCGTTATACATATTAAAGGTACATTCATTTTAGTAGAAAATATAAATCGCTAACCTAAGGGTCTGATAACCGTATCAAAACAATCAACAATACCTATAAGGGAAATTTGGAACCTTAAGGACACTGTAGACATAATATACCTTTATTAGTTTCTATCTCACTATCGTGCAAAAAGTGACTTAGAGTTTAGTTTTATGATGTTACCCAAAAATTTATAAAGTTAAACAAATAGTTTTTTACCTTCTTCTATAAGGTGTTGAACTGCAGGGTGTTTTACTTTGCGCTCTGGTGATATCAAATAATAATGTTCAGTAATATCTGTTGTTCTACCAATCAACCTTACGCCAAACTGCTCAATAACATGTTCATCGATAATCGTTGGTGCACAAAATACACCATACCCAGCTTGGCCAAAATATTTAGTTAGCACGGAATCGTCAAACTCACCGATGATTAAGGGAGATATATTGATCTGTTCGAACCATGAAAGAACGCTTAATCGCTGATTTGTACCTTCACCAGCAAGGAAAAAAGGTCTGTTATCTAATGATGTTGGAAAGCTGCCTGTTAATTTGTCTGCTAAGTCTTTATGGGCAAAAAAGCTAACCCCACTTTTACCTATTAAGTGACTATAGGCTTTGAGTGGAGATCCAACGGGTAAAGAGGTATCACTTAACACTGCATCTAGTTTATTAGTGGCTAATTCACCAAGTAAAACCTCTAAACTTGTTTCTTTACAGACTAATTTAATCGAATCATCCATATCGTAAATTGTTTTGAGAAAATTGAATGAAAAAACTTTAGCAATAACATCGGTAACGCCAATAGAAAATCTAAAGGCAAAGTCAGTAGAATGATTTTTAAGTGAATGTAACAACTCATCCCCTAAACTAAATATCTCTTGGGAATAGCTTAAAGTTATGTGTCCCATATCATTTAATACAAGTCGCTTACCTTTTCTATCAAAAAGATTATAGCCTAATTGGTTTTCTAATAAACTTAACTGAGCGCTTAATGTTTGTGGTGTGATATGCATAATGCTTGAAGCCTTGGCAATACTACCGTGAGTTGCAATTGCATGAAAATATTGTAAATGATGGTAATTAAGTTTCGCCATTTTTTATTCCTTAGGTAAAGAGCTCTTTAAGCGTTTAAAATATCACTATCAATTAAAAATTGATAGATAGGTAGATATATACGACTTTTATTGTTTCGCAGTTTAGATAAACTACTTTTACTAAATGAAAGGGCTTTGATATGTCAGAAAATAAACTTGTACTACAGTGGAAACAATTTATACAAACCGATGCAAGCTCGGGTATTATTTTAGTGATAGCCGCGATACTGGCCCTATTCATGGCTAATAGTTTTTTTAGTGCGAACTACAATGCTTTTCTAGAGTTCCCTGTCAGTATCACGTTAGGTACATTTGCTATTAGTAAACCATTGGTACTGTGGGTTAACGATGGGCTAATGGCGCTGTTCTTTTTTGTCGTTGGCCTAGAAATTAAAAGAGAGTTATTTTACGGACAACTTTCAAGCCCTGATCAAGTGGTAATGCCGTTTTTAGCTGCCATTGCGGGTATCGTATTTCCTGCGCTAATTTACGTTGCTTTTAATTATCAAGATGCCGTTGCAATGAATGGTTGGGCGATCCCTTCGGCTACCGATATTGCTTTTGCTCTAGGTATTTTTATTCTATTTGGTAAGCACTTACCGCCAAGCCTGAAATTGTTTTTATTATCAGTAGCCATTATTGATGATATTGGTGCAGTTATCATAATCGCAATTTTCTACTCGCAAGAATTAGCTACCAACTCTTTAATTATTGCAAGTATTGGTTGTGTCGTTTTGTTTATTTTTAATCGATTAAAATTAGAAAACAAAACCCCATTTATTCTCGTCTCAATTATTGTTTGGGCGGCAGTATTAAAATCAGGTGTACATGCCACTTTAGCAGGCTTTGTTGTCGCTTGGTTTATACCTATAGCCCGCTCAAAAAGTCATTCTATGTCCTATCAAATAGAACATGGTTTACATCCTTGGATAGCATTTTTTGTATTACCCTTATTTGCCTTTGCTAATGCAGGCGTTGGTTTAACAGGTGCAACTATAGATGAACTGGTAACCCCAGTTTCAATAGGCATTATTGGTGGATTATTTATAGGAAAGCAACTTGGAATTTTTGTCGCCTGCTTTGTCGCAGTAAAATTAAAACTATGTAAATTACCTGAAGGTGCTACTTGGACACAGCTTTATGGTGTGTGTTTATTGTGCGGTGTTGGTTTTACTATGAGCTTATTTATTGGTTCGTTAGCTTTTGAAGAACAAGGGCTTGCTTATCAAACACAGGTCAAAGTAGGCGTATTGGTAGGTTCAATTATTTCAGCGGTAGCAGGTGCGTATCTGCTAACAAAATCATCAAAAAAAGTAATAACTAATAAAGGAAAAAACAATGAAAAAATTAAAATATAGAATACTTAGTATTGTCGTAACGAGTGTATTACTAATACCCACTATAGTGTTAGCCGATTTCAAATCAGACATAATTGCATCTTGCTCAGCCTACCAGCAAGAGCTTGATAAAAAAGAAATTAATGCCTGTAAGTTATATATCGACGGTTTTATAGATTCTTCATTATTAACAAAAGATGGCGCTGTAAAACCACAAGCAATGATCGACCGTCAGCCTAGAGAGCAAAGTGACTTTCTAAAACGAGCTTACCGAACTCGTGTTGTTGATTATTCATCGTACTTGAAAACACATAAGGAATACCAATTTTGCATTCCTCTCGATAGCGATAGAAGAAAGGTTGCGTCAGATATTGCAAAATCAATTGATATTAATCAACTGACCAATAAACCATTAAAAGAAGTATTATTTGAAACCCTGATTGCTGACTTTCCGTGTCCTAAGTAAGGATAAAATTAATATTAATGGTTTATTTTAAACCAAAAATTTATTTGATATATAGGTGTTTTATGGAATTAACGATTACTGACTTAAATGTAGGTCTTTCAAATGAAAATTTATCACGCATTCGACAAAAAACTCGACGAATGTTCGGAAAAATTTGTGACAGCGTTAAAGCGATTAACGTAACGATAGATGACATTAATGGTCCTAAAGGGGGTAAAGACAAAAATTGTCGCATCATCATACATACAAAAGGTATACCTGACATTATTATTACTGATAATCAAACATCTGTGATGTCAGCCGTTAATATATCTTTATCGAGAGCGAGAATGACGTTGCTTCGAAAAATTAAACGTAAGCAAAACCATAAACCTACTTGGACAGAAAAAACTGTAGAAGAAGGATTAAAAAAATATTTAATTGATTAAATTCTGATGAAGCATGGTGCCGCCTGAATAGTATAACGCCTAATTAACAGGAAAATAATTGTTGGCTAAAATAAGCGACGAAGGAGTAAATAGCCAGCTGTTATTTAACCTGCTTGATGGCTTGCTCTGTTTTTTTCTACGACATACCTATAATCCAAGGCATTGAGACACCTAAAGCTACAGATGAAACTCCAAGTATAAATTTAAGATGATTCATTGAACTGCATTTTGAGTACATAAATATACCTGTAAAAAATGCAAATACCGACCACATAACAGAACCCATAAAATAGACACGAAGTGCACCTTGATTTACTGAAGTCGTATAACCCGGACCAGCGATAAAATTTAAAATAAATGTAATGAGTAAACCTAAAACAGGTAATAAACCTATCATAAAAACTCTTTTATTAATCCTCAATTTATTCATATATGCATCCATTCGATAAAAACATAACGCCCCAATAAGGGGCTAAAAATTGTTTGCTAAAATGTGCAGCGAAGCGGAACCGAGCAAACTATTTTCAGTCCTGCTTGATTGGCTTGTTAGGCATTTTTTTTACCAAAACGTTTAATAAACCATTGGTTTTGTGTCGTAATTTAAACACAACCAATGATGAAAATGTTGCAACCAAAATAGCACCTAAAATATCTAAAGGGAAATGGACGCCTACAAAAACCCTAGACAAACCACTAATAAGGCTAAGAAAACATAGAGCAATACCGAGAACTCTAGATGATTTATTGAATAGCAACATAACAGATATAGAGAAGATAAAAGTTGTGTGATCAGAGGGAAATGAAGAATCAGGTGCATGTTCGACCAATTGAGTCCCCAAATTATTTACGAATGGACGAGAATGGTAGTAAAAAAGTGAAACAACATAACTTGTTAACATGCCAAGTAATACTGAAAGCCCAGAATTGAAGCTAGATCTTTTTCTTTCAATGCTCCCAACAAACCATAAGTAAATAATTATGAGTATAAAAATATACGGCATAGCTTCCGCGGTGCCAATTAGAGCCGCATCCAAAAAGCTACTTTTTCCTGCATATTGATTGATGAATAGAAAGATTGCTACGTTAAACTCTTCCATGCTATCTGCTCAAAACTCCAATGAATGCCTAACGCCTCATTAAGAGGCAAATAAATAGTTTATTAAAATAAGCGACGAATGAGCAAATAGCCAGATGTTATTTGTACTGCTTCAATGGCTTGTTAGGCTTTGTTGTCAACAACCTTTTTTAAGACAAAGAATATAATTAATAAGTATAAAATTGTGACTATATGCTTAGCAACAACCTTAAATGGTGCTTGAGCTTGATATGCAAGTAACCCATCGGTAATTGGCATAACAACTGCAAATAATGCACCCCACATTAAAACAATATAATTTCGAGTATATAAAAGATAACCAAATATTAAAGAAATAAAAATTGTACGCGAGCCATAGATTTTCACCCAATCAGCGTCCATAACCGAAAAAAGTTCAGTGCCTCTAACGGCAGAAAATTTGGCGGGATCAATGAAAGCAAAAGTACCATAGAAACCCTGTAACAAAACTATGAGTGCGACTAATACTAATCCTACTATTTCCAATTTTGTAATTTTATTCTTCATAATATCCATATTCACCTAAATTATAGAAAAGCCTAACGCCACATTAAGAGGCTTTTAATTGTTGGTTAAAATGCGAAGCAAGCGGAACCTGACCACGATTAAAAATCCTGCTTAAATTATTTGTTAGGTGTCTGGTTGAATCCATTAAATTAAGATTCTAATATAGTAGTAAATCCACCGAATATCATTCTCTTTCCATCAAAAGGCATCGAATTAGGCTCCCAATCTTTTAATCTAGGATCTTCCATAGCGGCCTTATTACCTAAATCGCGAACTTCTCGAGACGGCCATACGATCCAGGAGAAAACAACATCCTCACCTTCCTCACACTTAACTGCCATTGGGAGTGAAGTAACATTACCCTCAGGTACGTCGTCTGCCCAATTTTCCATTATAGACGAGGCCCCATGATCTTTAAATACTACCGCCATTTCTTTAGCGAGTGCAATATACTTCGATTTATTTTTTCTTGGAACAGCCAAAACATATCCATCAACATAAGTCATAATTTATTTCCTTAAAATTTTGTGTAAATTGTAATGATACACCTGACCACTTTTCGACATATAACGCCCAAATAACAGGCAAAAAATGGTTGGCTATAATAGCGAGGAAAGAGTAAATAGCCAGCTGTTATTTGTCCTACCTGAATGGCTTGTTAGCTCTCAATTATCACTTGAAGCTGCTAGCAAAAAAAACTGCATTTTTGTAAAGGTTTTCGTAATCCGCAAACTCACCTTCGTGTAAATTATAAGTTAATAAACAAGATTCACGGGATTCAATGCATACACCTTTTATGTTTTCTAGTTTGGTTATCAGTAGTTTGGGAAATCTAGTCCTGACTTCGGATTCTTCCTCTGCTTTTAGGACATAAAGTTTTGAAAAAATGGGGTGTTCGTTAAAATCAATATCAGCAAAACCAAATAGCTGTTTTATTTTTTCAAAGAAGTTTTCTGGAAATAATTCAAATTTATATAACTTTTTACTTTTAAATTTAAAGAAAACTGCTCTGAGAGTAGAAGGTTTAGAGGAATTACTTGGGTCGGCATACTTGGATCTGTAAACAAAATCGAAAATATAAATATCTTCTTTTTCACTTTCTTTTTTCATGATTTTACATATTTCGTAATCTTCATCAGTAAAGTTAAGCAGCCTAAATCCATGTTTATGAAGCTCCCTATAAATTTCACCTTCCTCTTTGAAACTATACTTAGAAATGAAATCTTGTTTCGTTATTTTGAATTTATTCTCACGTTTTGAAGCATAATAGCCTGAGATTACTAATACTACGAGTAAGATTATCCAAAAAAAAATGTCAAATGTGCTCATAGATTTCCTTGAGAGCTCCTCCCAATAAGCGGGTAAAGATGGTTGACTATAATGTGAACAAAGTGAAACAGCCAACTGTTTTAGTCCGTTTGATTACCTTGTTATATTTTTTATACCATAATCTAATATATATTGGTACAAACAAGGAATACACTATGGCTAAAAATACTAGCGTTACACTAGGCGATCACTTTGATCAGTTTATTAACCAACAACTTTGAACCGTATCATCTAAGAATGGTGACGGACGTTTATTCGATAGATACTTACCCAACAATATTATGCTTTTATTTATCTCTGTTTCTCTTTGTGATGTGGTCACTTCATGAAGAGTATCAGGCCAAAGCTGTGTGTAAACAAGCTTACTTGCTTCACTCGCATTTGTATTAGCCCCTTTCAATTCACTGCCAATAGACACTCCATAAAAATACGAAGCTGTTGTTAGTGAAAGCAACAACAAAATTATTGAAATAGAAACTATCAACTTTTTGGCAAACCTATCCCTAAAACATAACGCCCCATTAAGAGGCTTTTAATTGTTGGTTAAAATAAGCGAGGCACGAGAAAAAACCAACTGTTTTTTGTCCTGCTTTAATGACTTTTTATGTTTTGATTTCTCGCCTACGCATAATTTCAAATGACATTTGGACTTTAACAGGAGCCATTTTTAAATTCGCTTGAGAGGGCTTATAACGTACCTTAGGCATTTTATCTAGGTGCTTTTGAGTCATCCAACCATCAGGAGTAGAACTAACTAATTTTTTAGTGACTTCATATCCATTTGAATCGATAACAACAGAATAAATACCTTTACCACCACCTTTTGGTAACCAATCCGGGCGCCCAGACAGCATTTTTATTTTGGTTGACTCTCGAACCCAATAATTACTTAATTCTGAAACTTTAACTTCAGTAATATCCCCCACATATGACGGCTCATATGTAGATTTACACCCAATTAAAATCAATGTAAAAGATAATGCTACTCTAATTATTTTATTCATAATCTGATTCCTTGTTGCAAAACTATTTAAAAAAACGTAACGCCTCATTATGAGGCTAAAAATAGTTGGTTAAAATAAACGAGGCACGAGTTTTGTCCTGCTTGCATGACTTGTTAGCCGTATTTAGCTCTGTAGGAGAAATCTACGTAGATCTCGTTCTTGTCGCATGACATGCAAAATATAAACTTTTTCACTATCAATTTTATAGAAAATCCGACAGGGATTAACATTAACTTCGCGATAATTTAAATTAACTAACTCCTGTGGCCTTTTACCAGATTCAGGATGACTTTCTAACCTTGATATTTTATCGAATACTTTTTGAACCAACTTTTTAGCCGCAGGAATATTACTTAAAGCAATGTATTCAGCTAAATCATTTAAATCATCAAGAGCTGGTGATGTCCATATTACTTCAGCCATTTGCTCATTTTCACTTTTGCATCTTGATTTGAAAATGTATTACCATTTTTAATTGCTTGCTCACCGCGTGCTACGCCTTCAAGAATAGCCATTCGCTGTTGCATAAACTCATAATCATCGACATCAACTAAATAAGCAGATGGTTGCCCATGTTCAGTAATTAAAACTGGTTCTTTGGAAATATGGAGATCAGCCAAAATTTTAGTCGCTTGACGTTTAAGTGTTGTTACGAGTTCAACTCTCATGATAAAACCTATTTAGAATTAAGTAATGTGTCACTATAGTATCACATGGGCTTGAGGTTACAACTATACGGCTAACGCTTTGCTAAGCGGCTAAAAATGGCTGGCTATAATAGCGAAGAACGAGCACAGCCAGCTATTTGTGTCCGTTTAAGCAATTTGTTAGGCTTTTTTAATACGATAATCATTCCCTTGATGTAAATAAATTTACATCGTTATACTTGGCATTAACTAAGCTTTGTATTTTGATTCTCTTTTACTGACTGATATATAATAAACAGGAAAAATATGATCAAAGGATTTATACCAAACTGAAATATTGAAGTATTTTCAGTTATAAAAATTCGTATTACAGAATTCAACTCCACTGTGAGCCCAAAATCAAAATTCTGATTTAGAAAGATAAAAATACCTCCAATTCCATGATATTCGTAATTAACTGAATTAGTAATAATATAAAAAGATTGAAATATTAAGTTAATAGTTGAAAGATATATACCTAGACTCTGATTTTTCAATAGAAAAAAACCAGCCAATAAATTCATAATTACTATACCTACCCATAAAGTAAATATAGAAGAGGTATTGAATTCAGATATACCATTTTCTAGAGAGATAAATAACGGGATCATAATAGCAGTCGCAATTTGATACCAAGATATTAGTTTCAAATAATTTTGATTTTTCCGCGCTATGATTTGATTTTTATCTCTTTCCCTAAAGCATTTCCTACAAATACCAGATGTTACTTTAATGGTTTCTGGCGATGTAAATACCCCACAAATTGTGCAAGGAACTTTCTCATATATCACTGGTTTTTCTCCGAATACTAAGTGATTTATATTAAATGGTTTAAGTGTTATTCAATGCTAATTTCACTTAAACCATCGTAAAGCCTAACGCCCTATTAATGAGCAAAAAATTGTTGGCTAAAATATTGAGGAACGAAAACAGCCAACTGTTTTTTGTCCATATTAATTAGCTTGTTAGGTTTTGAAGTCTAAGTAAAGCTATTAGTAAGTAACCCTGCACCAAGCCCTAAACCAAATATAGAGAGATTGCGTAATATATATACTTTTTTAGAAATATCATAAATAGTTTTACCTTTAGTCAATGTCTCAACTATAAAATCTTGAGCAATTAAAGAGTTAAGAATTTAAAAGTAAAAACAACCTAAAGGTATATAAATATTTGAGCCAAAGGTAAGGATTTTTAATTGAATAAGAATAACAACAGCACCTATTATTGCTGAGGATAGCCATGCATATTGTTTTAACAATGACATGGTCTAATTGATTCGACTACCCCAGTTAAGACATAATTGACTTAACTGGAGAGACAAATGAAAAACCGTAAAACTTATTCAAAAGAATTCAAATTAGATGCAATCGCCCTCGTTAGGGATCAAAACTATCCTGTAGCAGAAGCCGCTAGAAATTTAGACGTCAGTGCTCAAGTGCTTGGACGATGGATCAAAGAAGCGGAAAATGATGATGGTCATGCTTTTAGAGGAAACGGAAAGCTTACGCCAGAGCAAGATGAAATTCGCAAACTTAAAGCTCAAGTCAAGCGCCTAGAAATGGAGCGTGAGATATTAAAAAAAGCGACGGTCTTCTTTGCAAAAGAAACGAAGTAAAATACTCGTTTGTTGCCCAACATAAGAAGATCTGGCCCGTGATACTGATGTGTCGCGTATTGGGTATAAGAAGTAACAACTATTATAGCTATCAGAAAAGAAAGGCTCAAAAGCCCATTGATACAACTCATCAAGAGATGGTGGAATGGGTGAAAGACATTGCAAAGTTTAGTGACAATACTTATGGCGCAAGACGTATTCAAAAATCCTTAAATGCACTCAGCTTCCCTGTTAGCCGCAGAAAAACAACGCTGTTAATGAAAGAGGCGAACGTTTGGGTACGTTATAAGAAAAAATATAAAGCAACGACAAACAGCGAACACAACAAGCCAGTTTACGCGAACGAACTTGAGCAAAACTTTGATGTTCAACAACCTGATCAAGCGTGGGTACAAGATATTACCTACATATGGACTTCAGAAGGCTGGCTATATTTGGCGATAGTAATCGACCTATACTCGCGTAAAGTTGTTGGTTGGAGCATGGGGACACGAATGAAAGCTCAACTTGTTTGTGATGCACTCACTATGACGATGTGGCAACGAAAACCTAAGGCTGGATTGATAGTACATTCAGATCAAGGTGTTCAGTATGCGGTAAGCGTAAGCGGCTAACGAACTGCCTTATTGATGTTCCAAGGCAGTAATGCCTCAATATCTTCTACGGTTTCTGCTTGGGGTAATAACGTGAATACGGTTTTTAAATAGGCTGATGGCTCTAGGTTGTTCGCTTTTGCACTTTCAACCAAGCTGTATAAGTTTGCACTGGCCTTAGCTCCCTCTACGCTCGTAGAGAACAGCCAGTTTTTTCGACCGATAACAAAAGGCCTAATGCAATTTTCAGCATGATTATTATCTATCGGCCACGCGCCATTCTCCGTATACCGACTTAATTTGCTCCACTGGTTACTTAAATAGGTGAGCGCTTTCGTTAACTTGGCTGATTTTACCGGGTGTTTTAACGATTTATCGAGCCACTTCTTTAACGCGGCTAATATCGGCATGCTTTCTTGTTGCCGAACGCGGTATTTTTCATCGCTTGTTGCTGTCTTTATTTCTGCTTCAATGCGAAATAATTTTTGAATGTAAGAGAGCGCCTGCTCTGGTTTACCTGAGGTCCCTTTAGGTTGCGCATCACTCGCCTCTTTAAAATAGCGTCTGGCATGTGCCCAACACCCCAAATGCGTTAAGCCGTTGCTCTTAGCCACGCTGTCGTAAACGGCATAGCCATCCGTCATTAATGTGCCTTTAAAATCACCTAACATAAGTTCGGCTACGCTGGTTTCTCTCGTCGGGCTATAATGAAATAAGACCATCCGTTGGTCAGTATTATTGGTCATTATCCACATGCGACTTTGTTGGCTCGCACGACGGCCTTCTTCTTTAAGCACCTGAGTGACGGTTTCATCCATAAAAAGCACGTCTTGCGCTCTCAATGCATCCAGCCCTAAATTAATCAGTGGTTGCACTAACTGCCCACACTTAATCATCCAGTTTGCCATACTGGTTGGATCAAGTTCGACGTTTAAGCGTTTAAAAACAAGCTTGCTTTGGCGATACAGCGGTAAGCCATCACAATATTTATGCGTGGCTATTTGAGCAAGCAGCCCTGGACTGGCGATTGATTTTTCAATCGGTTGTGCAGGTTTCTTCGCGGTAATAAAATAATCATTGCAACACGGGCACATATATTTACGGCGCACGTGGTTCAATATGGTTACCTTTGCGGGGATGTAATCTAGCTGTTTTGAGCATTCATCACTAAAATGTCTTAGCGCTTGATTGTCATGCGGACAAAACTTTTCATCTTCAGGTAAGTCATGAATAATATCGGTAACAGGCAGGTTGTCAGGAAATAATACGCGCTTCTTTTTACGTTGATGAGCAGGAACGAGCGTTGTGTTTTCTTCAACATCAGCTTCATCACTTAATAATTCCGCCTCGTCGAATAAGCCTAATTGGTCGGGCGACCACTTTTCACTAGAAGCCCCAAACCGTTGCTGAGTCATGTAACGAATGTATTCTTCTAAGCTAGCTATTTTGTCGGATTTCTGAGTTATCTGAACGTCTTTTTTTAAGAGGATTTTATCTTTTTTTAATAGAGCATTATCTTTATTCGTGATTGCTTTTTCTTTATCATCAAGCGCACTTTTCTGCTCAGACAACTGAGTTTCGAGCGTTAAGATACGCTGGATTAATTGTTCATTACTGAGCGTGAAGTGATGATTTTTCATGGCAGAATTATAACAAATAATGACTAAAAAGCCGAGTCGAACTCAATGTTTTCATGGGGTTTTATCGCACTAATATCAACGCCTCTCAGTAGCCAATGTAACTGCTCTTCATCAATATTAATCGTAGCTAAGTCATGTTTTTTAGGCCATTTGAATTTATCTTTTTCAAGGCGTTTGTACCACAAACAAAAAACCGTTTTATCCCAGTAAAGTAGTTTCAATTTATTACGTTGCTTTGAGCAAAAAACAAATAAAGCACCAGAGCTTAACGATTGTTTCATCGTCAACTCAACAATGGCGGCAAGGCCATCAATTTGCTTTCTAAAATCAACGGGGTCGCGATGTAAATACACGGCAGAAGGTTGAACAAACATCTTCATGCGAGTTGCCCAACTAAATTGACTAACCAGTTCACTTCAGTTTGGCTATCGAGTGTCAGCTCAATGTTACCAATATTTAGTTTAATATCCCGTAGGCAATTGGTCTTTTTCAGCTCAGGCACCGCCAAGTGAACTTGAGAAAACGGTGATGTCATTACTTATGGCGCTCTTTGAGCTATTGATGTTGCAGCTGCTTTATTTTTGTAAAAGTTAGAGGTTGATATGCCTTGTTCAAGGCAAAATTGTTTTACCGATAAATGGCTTTCACTCTGGACTTGAAAAAGTGTAAGCCATTGCTGTGGTGTTCGTCGCATGATGATCTCCTTGAGTTATGAAGGTGATCATAGGCGAATGTTAATCGCTAAGGAATGAGGTGGTTGGTTAGGCGCTTACATTATTTATATCAAAATTCATTACAGAAAATCAGTTAAAAATCCAATTAAAGTTTAAAATTCATATAATTCGACCATGGGATCAACGACTGAAAGTACCTTTTTAAACTTATCATCCAATTCTTCATCGCGTAAACCTTCTACTGTGAATTGAATCATCACCCAGTGCTCTATGGCCTCTCGATTATTGATGATTTTAGATTCTCGTCGTGCAAAGTGTATTATCATGTTCTTTCCGTACTCGTCGATGCTATATTTGTCTATTAATAACATAGCCTCATGTCTTGCAGAGCGTTTGAGTTGAACTTCCAATTCTTGCTGTTCAACTTTTTGCTCAATAAATTCTCGCTCTTTTGGATATACAACATCATGTGGAGTAAGGATTATAGTAATACTCAATGTAATATGAATAGTAATTGTATTTTTCGACTCATTGTTTTCCATTGTTTTGTATCCTTCTTTTGAATAATAAAAACAGCTTAATTACTTGAATGGCTGCGCTTGACCAAAATCATTTGGTACGCACTTATTCAAACATCAAATCCAAAACGGGCAACTCTGCGAACACATCTACAAAACACATTAAGACACTACACGAATTATTTCCTTTTTTATTTAAGTACACTTTATTATTTAATTATTTAATTATTTAATTATTTAATTATTTAATTATTTAATTATTTATAAGGATATTCATTAGAATGCAGTGATTACAGTTAAATTATAAACTGTCACTTGTAACACTTTTTATATAAAACAGTTGACCTTACAACCATGGTAAGCCTTAACCTAAGCTTAGTTATACAATTAAAATAAGATGAGAAGCTTATGAATACAACGACACAATTCAAAATTGACGGGTTGAACTGTACTTCATGTGTCGGTCGTGTTGAAAAGGCGTTACACAAACTGATTGGCGTGACAGATGTTAAAGTCAATCTAGCTACAGATACGGCAACGATTCAAGGTACTGCCAGTCATAGTGAATTAATGACCGCTGTTCTTGAGGCAAGTTATCAAGTGCCAGTAAAGGTAAAGCAATTTGGTATTGGAAAGATGAGTTGCTCCTCTTGTGTGAAGCGGGTCGAACAAGCATTATTAAAAGTAACCGGTATGGTCAGTGCATCGATAAATTTAGCCACTGAGCACGTACAAGTGAAGACTTTATCCTTTGTAACCTATGAACAATTCATCTCGAACATTACATAAAAAACGCTGTTTTACCTGTGACTGAATATTCGATTTCACGATTGATAACTTCCACACGGCTCACATTTTTGACATGAAGAGATTACTAATGGATTGTTATAATATAAAATATTCATGGGATGACTGCGAATGGCAGTTGATGATAATCAGGAACTTATGAGTCGGGTGCTTTATAAACAGCAAACGCCCGTTTTTTTATCTCAAGTAATTCTAGCTCTAATTTTTTATCTTTTTGACGCCCCACCCGAAGCATAAGCTGAATATTCTTTTTTTGGTCGTTATATGCGCGTAACTTCAACTTAGGTTTTAAAAACTTAACCAGTATTGCATTTCTAGCAGTAGCAGAAGTGTAGCCCTCATTTGACTGCACAGTGAAGTACAGATGTAATAATGCGTCAAAACAAAAGTTTAGTAGATTATCGTAGTACATGTATAGCCAATCAATAATGTAGTTTTTGTATAATACTATTTTTTGTTATTTTTGCCACTTTGTTATCGTTACGCTATCGAAAAGCGAGTCTTATTCAGTGGTAGAGAGGTGTTATTAGATGATAATGATTGAACGTTCTGATGTGATTATCCCAAAGTTCGAGAATATATAGTTCGGTAAGGTTAATGACTTTGAGAAAGTACCCTCTAAAAAGGGTACTTTCCTCATTTAAAACACTATTCAACTTCCTTATTAAAAGTATTTGAATGCTCCAAAAACTTATCAAAACGAGAGCCATCACGCTGAGTGTTATTGGCAATAAACTGGCTGTAAGTGCTAAACAATAAAGCCGTACTGCTGTGACCTAACTGTTTTGCAATCCATTCTGGTGACTCCCCTGACGCCAACCAAAATGACGCCGTGGTATGTCTAGTCTGGTACATTTTACGAGGCTTTAGATCCATTAATTTTAACATTGGATGCCAAACGCGAGCACAAATATTATTGTTATTAATGTGTGCCCCCTCTGAAGTACAAAACACGAAGTCTGCGTCTTTGTTAAAAACAGCGTCATCTTTGTGTTTTTGCAGGGATTCAATCACGATTTTATTTAATTCAACTTTTCGATAAGAGCCCACGGTTTTCGTGTTGATTATTTCTCCGCTCACAAGTGCTGAACGGACCATGAGATATGAGTCTTTTAGATAGATGTCTTGCCATTTCAACGCGGTCACTTCAGAAGAGCGGAGCCCCGTAAAAAATCGTGTTGAGAAATAGCAATGATGATCCTTTCTGATGAGTTGTAAAAACGTTCCAACCTCATTCAAAGACAGCGGTGTTACTTCAGCCTTTTTGTCTTTTAGCGGTTTAACCAACTGACTTACGTTATCCAATGTAAAGCGCTCAGAAGCTTCGCTCAACAAGGCTTTCAATTTCATCATCACTTTGTTGATATGATTTGCACTCAATTTTTCACCATTTGATTTCTCAATACCCACTAAGTCATTTCGAAACATCAAAACATTTGATTTTGTTAACTTATTTAAGTGAATATGACCAAGACAAGGTAAAATATATTTATTGAACATACCGTTTAACTTATCCAAATAAGTTGGACGCCACCCTCCTGAGTTTTCCTCTAACCATGTTTTCGTAAATTCAGCAACCGTAGGCACCACCTTAGTATCAACATTGTGCTTATCGACGTTTAATTGCTGAAAAAAAGTCACTTTTTTCGATTTTGGAAAATATTTTTCATAACAGAAAGTACCAACAATTATTTCTGCTTCAATACATGTAAGGACCTCATTGGCTAATTTTTTATTGGCTGTCGTATTGATTAATCGACTTGTTTCACGACACCTTACGTTCTGATAAGTGAAATCAAATATCAGTTTATTTCCACGCGCTCGAATACTGCTCATATACTTCCCCTTAAATCAGTTTAATTAATTCATCGATAGCATTATCATTGAGCATGCGCTTTTCTACTTGCTCCCATATGTAGAGGATTTTTCGACCACCAAAAGGACGGATGTAGTGTATTCCTTCAATAAGCACGGAATCTTTTAAGCGGGTACTGATAGTACGGCGTTGATATTTGATTTTCTTTGATAACTCGTCAGTCGTTAAATAAGTATTCATGTTCTACCTCATTAAGTTAATTTGATGACCACTGCAATTGAGTGGCTGAGGTAACAATAAAATGAATCTTAAAACGCGCTACTTGAAAGGAGGATTTTGGTTGAGGTTAAAAGATGAATTATTTATCTTGATGGTCAATACAAATAATCATGAGCAATAAACATATCACTAACAAACTAAATACCCCCATAACAACGTAAAGACCTTCTGTTGTGAAATAGGTGAGGACTGACGTGCTCAATATAAAGAGTATGAAAAACGCTAAAGCTGTTATAAACGCAGGGATGCTACATTTCATAGAGAGAAACCTTCGAGTCTACGTAAAGTATGCATTCGCGCCCAGCCTATAGTAATCAAATGATGTCGTAACAGTAGTAATGTAAAAACCTATTTTGTTCTTTAGTTTCAGTGGGCCCACGAGTAACCAACTATGATTGCTCGGCTGCCTTACCCTTTTTAATAAACTTTTAACGGTTAGCACGATATCAATAGGCCTCTTATGGGAGTAAGGTTACCTACTCGATTTAACCTTGTTTCTTTCTGTGTATCACGTCGCATTACACTGCCCTTTCGAACAAAGCCGCAAGGGAATTGATAAGGCATACTAAATACAAAAACAATAAAAGCAAATCATAGTCAGCTGTAATTAAAGATAATTCTTAGCATATCGCGTCACTTTTAAAAAATAAGTTGGGCTATCTTTTTGAATATCTTGGGAATGATTTTATTTACATAATTTGATAGACCATTATCTTATATTGATGCGTTTTTTATATGTTAGTTAAATCGGTTTTTGATATGTTGTACTAGGGCGACGTAAATAAATTAAGTAGATAACTTTACGATTAATAAAGTCTCTTAATTAGTCGAAGGTATCAGACCTAACGATAAACAAAGGGAAAAAACCATTTATCATTAGATGAACGAGAAGAAAGCTCTCGAAGTATCTCAGCCTTTCCGTCAATGAGTATTATAAAAAGTAAGCTTAATCGACATAAATCAAAGGTATACTGTCAAATTAATCAAAATAATAGTGACTATAAATTCCTACCCAGCAGTGCCAGATAAATTATCAAATGAACAAACACTACCTTTTAACCTGCACCACAAAAAATGACAAGCGGGACCACGCGTCCATGACAATAAAAACTCACCTACGCTAGGGTCATATATAACTAACACTCCTTGATGATATTGCCATCCATAATCATTAGAACACCCCATATATTCATTATTTATATAAAAAACTAAAAATAAATAACAAAAAGTTCTTAATATTTATCAATAAAATTGACTGTTCATATATTTCAATTAGTTAAGTAATAAGGGATTTAAAAAGTGCCGCGTTATGCGAAGAAAGTGATGCGATATGCGAAGGTTTTCCTTTTATTACAAGGGAGTATGATTTGCTTTTATTATTTTTTCATTCAAGATGGCTCACCAATACTGTTCAATATTGATAATAATAAATCAATGAAAATGATGATAAACAGAACAAATCATGTCGAGATTTTTGATTAAGTAACTGAGATAAATGGTGCATCGATTTTATGCTAACCCAAGAAAGTTTTATAAAGCGAATAAAGCAACCTAATAGCCCAAGTTGGTTACATGTTGGTGTTGATACTCAAGATGAAAAGCAGCTATATATTGCTGTTAACGGTGGTATGAACAATATAAATTGTGCGCCAATTGAAAATTACTTATCAGAGATTAAAAGCTGTGCCTTAGAGCTGATTGATGAAGGTCACTTATACCTAAAAGCCAATGCTAAACCACTTCGTGTCGGCCAAGGGAGAAGTGCTTATTTTTATACCTTAAAAACGACAAGCGAGAGCAGTCATACCTTTATATTTAGCTTTGCTAATTTGTTTGTTAAATGGCAAATCACCCATGACGTATCAGATATTCATGCGCAAGATATGCTGGAATTAACCGCGAATGAATTTACTCAATTCAGAGAGGGTGAACTTGATATTAGCGATATGCTTATTGATAAACTTCATCAATCCACCGGTTTCTCTAAACAGCTTTGGTTAAATTGCTTAGCAAAACATAAAAAGTTAGGCCATAAATGAAACTGGCTATTTATTCTGACTTGCATTGTGAATTTGGGTTCATTCAAAATCAATTGTTATTACCCATCATGTACCTTCGAAAAAGTCGATACCAATAGGCTATGAAACGAGTGAACTATCTCCGGCATACGCATAACAATGTTGATTATACTATTGGCAACACAAGAGTACCTTGTAACCAACGGGGATACTCACCATCACATCTAAATGAGGACTTTAATGAACACCTTATCGTTCATCTTTAATCAAAGTGATTTCACTTTTCAACTTAACTCCATTAATCGTGGAGAGCATTATCAATAGGAGCAGTGATGAAAACGTTTAAAACGGTCACTACACAGGAGCTAACAGCAGTGGTTTGTGATGGTTGTGGTTTACAAGCAAGTGCTGGGAGTGACTATGATTTTCATGAGTTTATTTCAATAGCGCATCATTGTGGCTATAGCTCGATTCATGGTGATGGAAAACAGATTAGCATTGATTTATGCCAACAATGCTTTGCTGATATGTGTGGCGATACGCTCAGAGTAACGGATGAAAGTAATGCTCCTGCTGAAAACAATGAAAGTAGTGAGACGACCCCCCTTGAATATAGCAATATTTTTGATGTGATTTGCCAATCAAAAGCTAAAGCAATTCAGCTTAAAGGCAAGTGTGATGTAAGGTTGGCTGCAAGAGAGTTATTATTAAAAAATAAAATTACCGATAACAATGAATTAACGGTTGCGCTGAAACGTGTAGAGCAACTTTGGGATGCACAATACGAATCAGCCGAAGGAAACGAGCTGCATCAACTTGCCGATTTGATTTGTGCTTATGAGAAAAAAGATTGGAACAGTTTTTTTAAAGAAGCGCCCTTAGCGGATGATGATTTTATGCCTGGCAGGTTAAATTTTAAATCCAAGTTCACTTTTGATGAAGATAAAACTGCCGAAGGTATGTTATCCAGCGTATTTATCAATACAAACATTGATGAGGAGAGTTCAAGAGATTCCGCTTTGGCTGAGAGTAACCTTGATGAGACTAAACAACAACTGCTAAAAAGTATTACCAGTGTGCAGGTTAAATATCCTGAATTACGACTAGGGCAATTATTAATAAACGCGTTGAACCTTCAACAACCATGCCCTGAACTTTTTCATGTTCTGGATACGGTATTGGCTGAAAAGCTGAATCAGCTCTCTGAGCGCTAAACAGTTAATAATTACGATTTGAATAAGAAAAGAAAATAGCGAATATGAAAAAAACACTCAGAAAAAATAAAGCTTATTACACTCGAATTTATCGTCTTGCTAAGGCTTGTGATATGAGTTTTGATTTTGCTCTACAAATGATAAAACTAAGAGCAGATGACAAACGATTAACGCGAAAGAAGAACTCTAATGGCAGTTTTTTGAATTGGGATACAGCTTCAATGGATACATTAGGTTTGATGGTGTGTGAATGTTCAAAAAAAGACGGTGAAACTATCAAAATACGAGTATTCATGACTAAAGCAGAGTTACCTGTAGATAAACAGGATTTATGGCGAGAAAGTGCATTGCATTGAGCTAGCTGAACAATTGAATATATTAAATGTAAATGGCGGTATAAAAAATGAGTACATACAATCCGGATGGCTGGGTAATTTTAAAATTCATACCTGAGGAGGAAGAATGTTTTTACAAGATATTTGGTACTTGGCGTGGTAGTTTTCTATATGGTGACTCTTGGAGATTAAGTTCGGGTTCAACAGAATTCCCGACATTATCAGAATGTGGACTCTTTTGGATTTGGGCGCAATATTCAGGCTCAACTTATGAATTACCAATAAATGAAGAAGATGGGTACACCTCATATACAGGGAGTGTACTAGAAAACATAATAGCAAAATATTCAGGGTCTGGTGTTTTAATAGAAAGAGTTCAACTTGATCCCTTAATTTAATGGAAAATATCGAACATCAGTTGTAGCTCAAACTCGAACCGACACTTTTAGTTTATAACTTTTAATCAAACCTTAAAGTAGTAAAAACACCATCAAAGCGGTTGTTCATTATAAAATTTTAATGCTTATTCAGTGCGCTTTACGTTGGCAAGTAGTTGTTCTTTAGGTCAACTGCTAGCCCAGCCTGTGTGAAAACTAATTATTGTAAGTTTTTATTATTGAGGCTTTATATCAGCTCTTTATAAGGCTTCGCGTAGCGAAGCCGATATTTATGAATATCCATGTTTTATATTTTTTATTCGTTCAAAATTGCTGATATTGGCTCCTATTTGAAACATATTTGGGTCTTTTAAGGAAAGAGTTACCTCTTACGGCAACATCACTTCCTTCATCAACTTTTCTATTCCAAATATATTGAGCATTCTTTTTAAATTATACGCCAATACATGCAGGTTCAATTCTGTACTGACATTTTTAAACCCTCTTGTTAAAAGTTGCGTGGCTCCTGCCCACAACTTAATCGTACCAAAGGGATGTTCAACCGTTTGTTTTCGCATCAGGCGTTGCTTTGAGCAAGGCTTCCATTTTTTCCATATCAGCTTCATGGATCCAACGTCTCATTCTTCTAGGGTCTTTTTTAGAGCGGGTACATTGGCTTCGGAGAGTACAATTTTTACAAGCCATACCATTGAAGTAAATTTTGATATCTAACCCTCCTTCTATCGCATTGAATCGATGTTGAAGCTCATTGCCCGCAGGGCAAATATAAACATCATTATCTTGATTATATTCAAACAGTGACTTGTTAAAAATTCCCTTCTTTTCTGAGCCTGATGTATCGGTTTTTGGTACAAGCGTCGATACACCTAAATCTTGAGTATCTTTAATATCTTGTCGGCTGTAATAACCCTTATCTGCCAATATTGTTGTAACACTTTTCCCTAACGCTTTAAGTGTCAGTTTGGTCATATTGCACAACTGCCCCCTATCTGTTGTATTGGTGACTTCGTGAGCAACAATTAAATGATGTTTCGTATCCACAGCGCTTTGTATGTTATAGCAAATAGCTCGTGTCATGCCCTGTGTTTTCATCAAGCGAGAATCAGGATCGACTGTTGATACTTGTTTATCAGGATGATTATTGACGGCTAATTCCATCTCTTTTAGTTCTATGAGGTGTTGTTTTAAGAAATCTAATTTAGATTCAATATTAGCAATGTATTGTGATGTGTTCTCTTGTGAATCTGACTGTTCAAGCTTCAAAAAATAATTATTAATATGCTTTTCTACTCGCTCAATATGAGACTTCATTTTACTTGGAGTGTAGTTTTTATCTTTGTTGTTGGATGCCTTAAACTTACTACCATCAATAGCAACAGTCGCTTCACTAAACATATTGAATTTATGGCATATTTGAACGAAGGTTTTACAGGTGTTTTTAATCCCACGATGGTTATCTTTTCTAAAGTCAGCGATTGTTTTAAAGTCGGGTGATAAACGCTCCGTGAGCCACATAAGTTCAACATTACGTTGTGTTTCTCGCTCTAGACAGCGTGATGACTGAATTCGGTTTAAATAACCATAGATATAAATTTTGAGTAATATGGCGGGATGATAACCAGGTCGGCCAGTTGCTTTAGATTGAACACCTTTGAAACCAAGGTTTTCTAAATCTAAACCATCGACAAATACATCAATTACTCTAACAGGATTTTCTTTAGCGACAAAATCTTCAAGCATTTCTGGAAAGAGGGTTGCTTGGGAACGAGATGAATTTTGATTTCAATTTATAAGCCCTGAGAAATATAAAGTAATTAAAGAACACTATTCTTTAACAAACCAATAAAACGTCTGCAATAGGCTCATTGAGCTACCGTTAGTAACTCAACAGCTAATGTCGGCTTTTTGGCTAAAAGCTTACTGTTGGATCATTAACTCCGTAAATTTGTATCCTGTTAATTCCTTAATCACCTTCGTCACATAAATCAAAAGGCCAGCCAACATTAACATTGATGGTATGGCAATAACGGGATAGCTCATTAATGTCATATGACCAAGCTCTTCATTAAACATAACCGTACCAGCAGGGCTTTTAACAAGCCATTTTGCCAGCAAATAATTCATAATTGAGGAAAAAACAAAGGTTAATGCCAACAACTGATTGGCAAATGCCATTCTAATAACAAATTCATTCATTTTCCCTAAGTCATTTAATTTGTTATAGACCTTATTTACATTAATTATCGATTCATTTAACAGTATTTTTGCGATTAAAGGCTTGCCATATATGCCAGAGAAAACCACAAACACTGCAATTAACCCAGGAATAGAAGCCTCTTTAATGGCTAACCACTCAACACTCAATTCAAATAGCGCAATGCCACCCGTTAAAAAAACACTAAAAAAGCCAAACACTGATATCAAGTTGGTTTCTTTCGTTCTGACATAATCATAGATGGCATAACCTATGGGAAATGATAGTGCGACAATCAACCCAAGCACCACACCTAAATATTCAGGTCCTGAAAATTTCATTAATAACCACGAAGGCAACGCAACATTAAATATTATTTCCAATAAGGGTTTGTTTTTAGGTTTTTCTGAACTCATTAATCAGTCTCTCTTTATTCGTTGTCTGTTCTTTCTAAGCTATAGCTTTAAGTTTCTAAACTGACATAATAAAATACTTATGAATGAACACAAAGAATTCATCATTATTAAAATGTAAGAAATCGTACACTAAACATTTCTAGAATCCCTTATTCTTTGGCCAGTTCTTTAGATCATTCTTTCTTGACCTGCTCTAATGGCACAGCACACTGTTATGAAGGATAGTTAACCTATTATTAGGTGTTTGTCCTCTATGGGGGTAAAAGTTAACACCAATTAATGGAAAGCCGACGGCAGCAATGAGCTTGCTGAATACATAGACGTATTAGTTTCTGATGCTCTGTTCCTCTATATTTTGTTATCCACTCAAAATAGAGTAATCAATAACTCTGTGTTCATTGGTTGCTTAATTATCTAATTAGATAATTAAGCCTCTTAACCCGCGCCATAGAGTTTCTTAAAATTATTTAGATTCCAGCCAATCATTACTTCATTACCAATTTTAAGGGCTGGTACAGAGCGTGCCCCTATGGCGTCAAGCTCTTTTCTACCGCGCTGCATTTTCGCATTTGTTAATCTGTATTTAATGCCATTATCATCCAAGTATTTTTGAGCTTCACGGCAATGGGGGCATTTATCTGAAATATATAAAACAACGCGTTTCATCACTAACCTTTACAGAACTGTTAAATATTAGCTATTTTACTGAATTCTCTAAATAAAACA
>CAJWBY010000032.1 GCA_913020705.1 uncultured Colwellia sp. | reverse complement strand
CTTTATGGGTAGCCGATGCGACTGAATTATTAATAATCAGGGGCTTACCAGCTGCTTCTGCTAATAATTGAGCTTGGCAACTACGTTCCATGGTAATAAACCACCATACAGCAGACTCAACCGTTTCACCCACTGTTAATAATCCATGGTTTTGTAATATAGCAGCTTTATTATTATCGAGTGCGTTAGCAATTGCGATGCCTTCGTTTTCATTTAATACAACACCGTTAAAATCACTATAAAGCACATGATCATGATGGAATGCGCACGCATCTTGAGTGATTGGGTCAAGTTTTCTTCCTAGACTAGACCAGGATTTTCCATAAATAGAATGTGTATGAGCAGCTGCAATAACGTCTGGACGAGCACGATGAATATGAGAATGAATAGTAAACGCAGCTCCATTGAGATAACCAGTGCCTTCTATTATATCTCCATGATCGTTAACGAGTAATAAATCTGACATATTCATTTGTTTAAACGAAACGCCAAGAGGGTTAACCCAAAAATGATCATGTAACTCAGGGTCTCTAACTGTTATATGTCCTGCTAAACCTTCATCAAAGCCAAATTTTCCAAATATTCTAAACGCTGCGACAAGCATTTTTTTACGATGCTGACGAATTTCCAAATCTGTTTGCCCTTCGTTAATGCTAGGAAGGTCACCGGCAGAATTTATAACAGCATTTACAGATGCTTTCATTGATTTATCAGTCATAGATATCTCTTTTACAAACGTGAATATGGTAGTTTTTTTACCTGATTTAAAGCGTAAGACCACTATCTAAGGTGATAATTTGCCCAGTCATGTTATCACTACCTATAAGAACCGCTATTATGCTGTCAGCAATATCACTGGGCGTTGAAATACGTTTAATAGCAGAATTATTTAACGTGTAGTCTTTAGCTGCCTGCCAATGCTCTTGCCAACCGCTACGGGCCCATTCTCCATCAATTAGGCCCGGACATATGGCGTTCACTCTAATATTATTTTCTCCAAGCGCATTGGCTAAGGTTTTTGTTAAGCTATTTAACCCTGCTTTAGATGCGCAATAAGCGATAGAACTACCGTGGGTTGTTAAGCCTGCAATACTTGATGTCATGACTATTTCTCCGCCTCCTTGTTTTGTAAGGAAGGGCGCAGCTGCTCGACTGATATAAAAAGGACCCATTAAATTAGTCGCTAATGACTTTTTCCAAACTTCGTCGGTGAGTTTATCAAGGTCCTTATGGGCAATGAATTCTGTTGTACCTGCATTATTAATAATGATATCAAGCTGATTAAAAGTATCAATTGCCGAATTTACCAATCGAATACATTGTGATTCTTCACTAATATCTGCTTGGCAAATAGTCGCAATGCCACCTTGACTGATAATCTCATTATAGGTATTAAGTGCGCCTTGTTCTGATTTTGCATAGTTGATGACAACACTAACGCCTAACTTAGCGAGTTTAATGGCGGTTTGCGCACCAACTCCTGAACTTGCACCTGTAACTAAGGCAACCTTATTTAATAAATCCAAAACGATCTCCTTACGTTAACGCTTGTCCGGCAATAGTTATACGGTGCAAGGTTCTTTTTTCACCTTGGTAATCATTATTGGCGTAATGCCACGTCATTCTATTATCCCAAATGGCAATTGAACCCGGTAACCAATTAAACTCACAGATATACTCTTCTTTACAGCCGTGTTCATATAAGTAATTAAGTAGGGCAAAAGCTTCCTCTGTTTTCCAACCTTCAATACCTATGGTATGACCTTTATTGACATAGAGAACCTTCTTCTGGCTTTCTGGATGGGTAATGATGATTGGATGTTTAGCATGATTAACTTCCACATCGTCTGCTAATTTATCAGCTAAATCTGTGCCGCTAAAATAACCACCTTCACCATATAAATGGTCATTAGAATGTAATGCTACGAGGGAAGATAACGTTGTTTTTAGGCCTTCTGATAAGCCATTGTAAGCAGCAGACAGGTTGGCAAACTTGGTAGCACCACCTGATGAAGGAAGCTCTCTAGCAACAAGTAAAGATGCCATAGCAGGTTCTTTATCATAAGAATGGTCAGTGTGCCAACCGCCACCAATATTCGTCGTTTGGTCTTTATCTTTACTCACTAGGGTAATTTCAGTATGGTCAGGTAGGTTTTTGAATATGCGGTTATGGACGATTTTACCGAACTTATTAGCTAGCTCAATGTGTTGCAAAGGTGAAAGGTTTTGGTCACGAAAAAACACTAAACCATGTGTTGTAAAAGCCTGTTTAATTTCTTTAAACTCTATATCTGTTAAGTTGGCTAAATCTGCATCTTCGATAACTACACCACAGTTGGCTGTGAATGGGATTATTTTCATAATGATACCTATTTAAAATTTACAGATGAATTTATTAGTAATCCTTAGTTTCATTGAAAAAAAACTCAACACTGTCACCTTAGTGACTAATTTAGCGATTAAATTAATATGTTTGATCAATGCAATCTCAACTTGAATATATTGAGCCTAATATTAATTACGTTTTGTCATTTTACTTTAGATAGGTATAAATAATGAAGGGAAACAATAATAGTGAATTACGATTTAATGTTATTGCTTTCAGTGAGACTAATTTTATTTTGAATAAACGACCGTCATTAGCTTTCTTGTTTTATATTGTAGGTTTATTACATTTTTTTAGCTCACCCAGCGTTAAATTAGCGCTTTGATTATCATATTGCAGAGCCATTCCTTGAGCTTTTTGTTCACCAAAATATAAAGAAGAAAACCCTGGGTACAAAGTGGCAGTTCCCATGACAGCTATTTTCTTAATTTTATTATCTAAATTTAACGCTACTTTAGCAGATACATAAGCAAGCTCTGAACCAATAGCTATATCGACTCTTTTGTTTATCAAAGCTTTGAATGTAGAAAGAGTATTACGATAGAAATAATGCTTTTTATCAACATCAACATCAACATCTTCATCAAATTTCTGTATGTCATGTAATTTCGGACTTCTAGCAAGGCCTATCAGGTAGTTATTATGCCAATCAACTTTATCCATGAGTATCTTTCGATCTTTTAGGGCATAAAGTGCAATCTCCATTGTTGAAAAGGGAGTCAAACTGTTAAAAATGCTATTAGTGGAATAGGGAATGGACGTTGATACTTTATCCTCTTCAATAGCTTTTAATTCATCAGGTAAAGAAAAATTTATATGACCAAGCAAAACCATTGCCAAATTACCATTGGTCACTTCAGATACAGTTCTCATTAATGGCAGAGGGACTTGCTTAACTTTGTAGCCCATTTTCTTTAGTGTTAGTTCAAACTGGCAATATGCAGTGTAATCGGAATGAGTAATAATCGATTCCGCTACTGATAACGTTATCACTTGTTCTTTTGCCTGGCCACCATAAGCTAGGACCATCGGGGAGAAAAGAGTTAATAAGAAAATTTTTCCAAATCCAGACACAATTTACACCAGATAAATTACTATTGACTCTATTATAGGAAAAATAATTACCAAGGTAGATTTTTACCTAAAAATAATTGAAATAGTCACTTTTACATAAATTGACTACGCTTCATTGGTGATATTCAACTTTACGTTTATGTGTATCTTTTAAATACTTTTATTATTCTTTCTAATTTGCAAAAATATCGACAGAACAAAGCAAAACTGTATATTTCCATTGTCGTATACGCTAAGGGCTTTCCCTCCTCTAACATCAATAAGCAGTTTGTAATTTTGCATGTAGATTTTCTTCAGTAAGCTCTTGTTTAAACCTATCAACAAACAAACCTTTTAGTCTGTCACTAAGGTGACACGTTCGATTCAACCCATATGATAATTTTTAAGTCATATAAATAATAAAGGACATACTTGTGAACTTACATTCTTATTCAAAATTCATTGCTATATCGACGATATATTTATCATGTTTATTCTCTTTGAACTCCTTCGCTGTCAATGTGTCAGAAGTTGATCATCAAGTAGTGACAATTTGGAGTCAGGGTGTTCGTCTAGAAGGGGACATTTATAAACCTAAAGGACTTAAGGCTGATGATAAAATACCGGGGATATTAATGGTTCCAGGTTGGGGCGGAAACAAAAAAAACATTGAAAAAAACTATGCGCCACATTTTGCAAAACAAGGCTTTATCGTACTTAGCTTCGATTTTAAAAGTTGGGGACAAAGCGATGGTCCAATTTTATTAGCAGAAAAGCTGGCTACTGTTGATGAAGCTACAGAGATAAACGTTAAAGCTACTCATATTCGTCAGATCATTAACCCACTATCTATGATTGAAGATGTGCGCGCGGCTCTTCATTTTCTAGGCGGAGAGCCACAAGTTATGCCAGATTATTTGGGTATTTGGGGAACGAGTATGGGCGGTGGTTTAGCACTTGTAGCCGCTTCGAATGATGACCGTGTGAAAGCACTTGTCAGTCAGTTAGCACCTGTCAATTACAAGTACAACCTAAGTGTTATACCTGAACAACAAATGCGTCAAGTAGAGACAATGGCCGCACGAGGTATTATTCCTCCTTATCCTGGACCTAAAAATAAAGTAAGTCCGGTATTAAGAGGATACCCAGACTGGGTTGCCATGAAGCGTTTTGATCCCATGTCACATATACAAAATTTAAAAGCAGCTACGCTAATTATGGATGCTAAAGACGAAAAACTATTTGAAAACAAAGAAAATGGTCAACTGCTTTATGACTCTATTAAAGATCGACTAGAAAGTCGTCACCGTACTTTTCCTGGTGGGCATTATGATATGTATAAAGGTGATAATCTGAAGGAGGGACGAGCTGAAGCGCTAAAATGGTTCACTCAATATTTGAAAAATTAACCTTTTTATAATTGTATTTCGTCTGATAATCGCCGTATCAATTGTTAGGGTTTGTATTTTTACTAGATATAAGCCATAACAATACCTTTATTTTATAGCAATGCGTATTGCTTCTTCCTATTTTTATTACTTATTTTATTGATCTCTTTTATGCAAGTTTAATTTTAGATACTCAGTTAATGTAAAGTTAATATTCATTGCCCTTTCTGAAAGTAGAAGGATATAATCAGCTAAAATATAATAAAAGGATGTTCTGTGTTCAATCAAGCAATTAAACTTATAATCTTAGTCTTTTTCCTTTCTAGTTACAGCTTTATCACATTCGCTCAGGGATATGACAATGTGAAAGATCAAGTTAAAGCAAACAACCTAGATATCAGCACATTATTTCAACCAGATGATTACCGAAATGTACATTTATCTCCGGATGGTAAACACATTGCTTTGATACGTGATGAAAAGGGTACACCTGTTCTGACCATTGTTGCTGTTGATACGATGAAAGCGATCAATCAAATATCTTTTGCAAATAAAGACAGTGTTGGTAGTTATAAGTGGGCAAATAATGAAAGATTGTTAGTTTTTCTAGCTAGTAAGCAACGAAATAAAGAGAGGAAAGGTTATTACGGTGAAATTTATAGTATTAATATAGATGATAATGAAGGTAAGTTTATTTTTGGGGTTCGTTCATTAGTGCGAAGAGGAAAAATAAAAAAAGGCACAAGTGATCATGATTATGAAAAACATTTAGCCCACCCCAAAATTATCAATATATTAAAAAAAGATTCTGAGCACATCCTTATTTCAACTTCACAATATAATGATAAGGGCATGTGGGTATATAAATTAAATATTTACAACGGCCAGATAGATACCATAGCAAAAATTAATAATAGCAAGGCAAACTATAAAAATACTAGATTGAGTTATTTTGAGACCAGTAAAGAATTATGGCTTATTAGTAAATACGAAGGTGAAGCTCTCCTTTTATCTCGTTATAATTTTGATGATAGATCTTGGACTCAATATCAGCCAAAAGATTTAAGTTTTGAATTTTTCATTATTGGATATGATAAAGATCTAAAACAGCTTATTGTAAAAGACTATTGTGGAAATGATACGTTATCAATTTGTTTGTTTGATCCGAAAACCTTAAAACTAACGTCGCTATATTCCGTTGAAGATTATGATATCAGCTGGTTGTATTTCGATAATCACGATATCCCCTACGCAGCTTCATATTTTGATGAATATCCGCAATATAAAATTTTAGACGAAAATCATCCTATGGCTCAGGAACTTTCTAAATTTTTGAAGCAATTTAAAGGTTATAAGATTAATGTTGATTGGGACCAGCTGCACGCTAAAAGAGCATTAATAGCACTTTCAAGTGATATCCAGCCAACCTTATGGTATTTATTTGATAAAGAAACGAATAAAGTCAGCTATGTAGCGCATAGTAAGAAGGCTATTGATACAAAACGATTAAATCCGCAGTATTCCTTTACGTTTAAAGCTAGAGACAATATGCCTATTCAGGGGTACATTACTTTACCGTCTAATAAATCAGATGCAGCATTACCCGCTGTTATATTAGTTCATGGTGGTCCACACTCTCGTGATTACTGGGGGTTTAATCCAGAAGTACAATTATTATCATCACGAGGGTATGCAGTGATTCAGGTTAACTTTAGAGGGTCAAAAGGATTTGGTTGGAAATTTGAAGAGTCAGGATTCAATCAATGGGGGGAATCAATTCAGTTCGATATTCTCGATGGTATTAATTATTTAGTTGAAAAAAAATACATAGATAAAAACCGCCTTTGCATTATGGGGGCTAGTTTTGGTGGTTATAGTGCTTTACAAAGTAGTATCATCGCGCCAGATTTATTTCAGTGCGCTATAGCAGTATCAGGTGTTTATGATTTGGCTTTACTTATAGATGATGAAGAGACTGACGAATCTCTAAGGTTAGCAAGAAGAATTGGTGCAGAAAATGTTCAAAAATTACATTCACCTACAAATACTATTCATCTGTTAAAGTCGCCTGTGTTATTGGTGCATGGAACCAAAGACGATAGAACACCTTTAGAACAAGCGGAAGTCTTAATAGAGCAATTAGAAAAGTATAAAAAGAACTACGAATGGTTTGAAATGAAAAATGAAGGTCATAATTTTTACAAGACTGAAAACCGAGTCATATATTATGAAAAAGTAATTGGTTTCCTCAATAAACATAATCCAATCACTCCATGATGTATCAGCTTACCTTGGACATTATTCCGATATTATTCAAGGTAAGCGTTTTATTTAACGTTTAAAAATTGAAGTGATCACTATCCATATTCATCATCGTACTTGCTCCATTTGATAAACAAGCGAGATGTCCATGTGCTTTAGGCATAACTCTGGCGAAATAAAAGTTTGCTGTTTGCATTTTAGCTAAGTAAAAATCGGTGCCTGTTTGGTGATTTTTAATCGCATCTTGTGCCGTTTTTGCCATTTTTGCCCACATATAACCTAAAGTAATGTAGCCAGACAACATTAGATAATCAACAGAAGCTGCACCTAGTTCGTCAGCATTAGCGCTTGCTTTAATGGTAATGTCATCGGTGACTTCTTGCCATAATTCTACATAATCGACCAAAGTATGACAAAGAGGCGATACGGAGCTATTTTCATTTACTTGGCAAAAACGTTTAATTTCACTCATGAAGTCTTTGAGTAAAGTGCCTTTAGTCCCAATTACTTTTCGACCAATTAGATCAAGCGCTTGAATGCCTGTTGTACCTTCATAAAGACAACAGATTTTGGTATCACGAAGTAGTTGCTCCATACCCCATTCTTTAATGTAACCGTGACCGCCTAAAACTTGTATACCGTAGCTTGCAGAGTCAACAGCCGTTTCTGTTAGGAAAGCTTTTGCTATCGGGGTAAGTAAAGCCAGTCGATTATTCGCGGCTAATTTGTCTTCTTCAGTTTTACTTGCGTGTGTCACATCAACTAACTGTGCAAGCATGGCAACTAAAGCTCGGCCTCCTTCAGCAATCGATTTTTGTGTGAGTAACATACGTCTTACATCAGGGTGAACAATAATGGGATCAGCTTCGCCTTTCGGATTCTTAACGCCAGTTAAAGAACGCATTTGCAAGCGATCTTTTGCGTAAGCTAATGAGCCTTGAAACGCAGCATCACTTGCTGCAACACCTTCGTTAGCAACACCTAAACGAGCACCATTCATGAAAGTGAACATACATTTTAACCCGCGATTCTTTTCACCAATCAGATAACCTTTAGCGTTATCAAAGTTAATAACGCAGGTGGCATTACCGTTGATGCCCATTTTGTGTTCTATAGAACCACAACTAACACCGTTTTTATCTGCAATGCTGCCATCATCATTTACGTTGAATTTAGGCACGATGAATAATGAGATACCTTTGGTTCCTGACGGAGAGTCTGAAGCACGAGCAATAACTAAATGAACAATGTTTTCAGATAAATCATGCTCACCTGCAGAAATAAATATTTTACTACCATTTAACGAATAACTGCCGTCGTCATTAATTTCAGCCTTGGTGCGCAATAACCCTAGGTCTGTTCCACTATGAGATTCAGTTAAACACATGGTACCTGTCCAAGAACCGTCTACCAGTTTCGGCATGAATATTGACTTTTGTAAGTCAGTTCCATGAAACTCTAAAGTAGACATACAACCATGACTTAAGCCCGGGTACATAGCAAAACTGTGATTAGCACCTGACAACATTTCACTGACAACGGTGTTCAATGAATGTGGTAAACCTTGACCACCAAACTGTTCTGCTTGAGAAAGTGTTGGCCATCCTCCGTCCATATATTGTTGATAAGCGTCTTTAAATCCATCAGGTGTAGAAACGGAACCATTTTCCCAATGACAACCTTGTTGATCACCAATTTGATTAATGGGTGCAATGACTTGTTCGGTAAATTTAGCTGCTTCAGATAAAATAGCATCAACCATTTCTTCATTCGCATCTTCATAACCGAGTGTTTGATAGTGTTTGTCACTGTTTAGCAACTCTTGCATAACAAACTTATGATCACGTAATGGTGCTTTGTATTCAAACATAATTTTCTCAATATTCTTTTATAAGGGAGCGCAATTTAATAGGGCATTAAAGCTCTTTTAAAACCAATCAGCTTGGGTATCAAAACTAGTGCTGTCTATGCTTTTTACTAAGGTTCCCCAGTGATAAGTCAGCGGTAGTTCACTGTGATAAAAATATTTCATTGCTTGTAATTTACCTTGATAAAACTTTTGCTCATCAATATGTGGGTCCGTACTTAATGCGCTAGTCGCAATTGCACCTTGTTGTAACCAAAGCCATGCAATAGAAATGTGACCAAACATATTTAAATAGCTCACTGAGTTTGAAAAAACCAAATCAATATTTTGATGTTTAGCCGCGCTAAGTACTTTGTCAGTTACATCACGTAGGTTTAAAACTGCATCTGAAAGTGCTTTTGCGTGAATACCTAAACTTTCGATGTTTATAGTGGCACTAATTGTTTTTTCAATTTCACCTAAGAAAGCTTGATAACCAGCAAAGTTTTTCATCGGCACTTTACGACATAATAGATCGAGTGACTGGATCCCAGTTGTACCTTCATGAATTGGGTTTAAGCGGTTATCACGGTAAAACATTTCGACCGGGTGTTCATCAACATAACCATGACCACCTAACACTTGAATTGCTAAGTCGTTCGATTTTGGCCCCCATTCAGATGGCCAACTTTTTATGATGGGTGTTAAGAAATCTAAAATGGTACTGGCTTTCTTGCGTACTTCTTCAGTAAAAGCTGTTTTCTCATCATCAGCTAATTGATGACCATATAAACATAGGGCATATGCACCTTCAGAATATGCTTTTTGTGTTAATAGCATTCTTTTTACATCAGGGTGTTCGATAATATTCACAGGTGCAGATTCTGGATCTTTACAGGAAAGTAATCTGCCTTGTGGACGTTCTTTTGCATAATGTAGAGAGTATTGAAAACCCGTTAAAGCCGTTAGAGCAGCGCCGGTACCAACCAAAATACGTGCTTCATTCATCATATGAAACATGTACATAAGTCCTTTGTTTTCTTCACCTACTAAATAAGCCACGGCACCATTTTTTTCACCGAAACTTAATGCAGTTGATGTATGTCCTCGACCACCCATTTTATGAAATAGACCAGCAAGTGCAACTTCATTTCTGTCACCGATACTGCCATCTTCATTGACTAAAAATTTAGGTACAATAAATAGTGATATACCTTTAACACCTTTTGGAGCGCCTTTAACGCGGGCGAGTACGAGGTGGACGATATTTTCAGACAAGTCATGGTCCCCTCCAGAAATCCAAATTTTATTACCGGTAACTCTGTACGTTCCATCATCTTTTTTTACAGCACTGGTGATCAAGTCACCTAATCCAGAGCCAGCACTTGGCTCAGTCATTGCCATCGTACCGAAAAAACGACCTTCACGTTGTGGAAGTACCCATTTTTCAACTTGTTCTTTTGTTCCGTATGCTTCAATTAAATTGCAATTTGCATGAGTAAGTGAAATGTAACCTAAACTAGTACTCGCAGACGCTGAAAGATAAGCAAAAGCACCACTCGCTGCAACCATGGGTAATTGCATGCCACCCATTTCATAGTCTGAAGTGGGAGCATTCAAACCTGCTGCTAAAACTGCATCTAACCCAGCTTTAATTTCAGGAATTATATGAATATTTTTACCGTCAAAAGTTGGTTGGTTCGCATCAACTTTGTGTTGAATAGGAATGTAATATTTTTCTGCTATAGATTGGGCCGTGTCAATAGCTCCGTTGATAGTCGTTCGGTCGTGGTCTTGATATTTCTCACGGTCTGTTAACGATTCAACGTTAAACATCTCATATAAAAAAAACTCAATATCGCGGCGGTTAAGAATAGGTGCTGACATAATATAATCCAATCAAATAATCGTTATTGGACTTTATAATAGTGGGAGTAAATAAGTGTCACCTTGGGGACAATGCAATTTATTAATAATTTGATGAACGAAATAAATGGATTAACAAGCCAATAATGTTTTGAGCTTAGCTTTTCTTGAACGTTACAAAAAAATTAAAAATAATCCTATTCCTCCATAATATATCCACATTCTTCGGTTAATATTCATCAAATAATCACCTTAAGATAAAACTTAATGGTTGAGATAAATTCAAATTCGCCTGCTTTAAGCGATATTTAATAATATATTTATTGAGAATTTTAACCTTATGGTTCAATTAGAAAATAAACTGCTGAATGATTTAACTTTTTTAACAGAAAGAAGACTTAAACTAGCTAAACAAGTCAAATGTTATGACAAGCTTAGTCTGGCGCAAAAATTCTCAGTGTCAAAGCTATCTCAGTTTGGTTATGATCTTCTTTATGTAAGAAAAGAGAGTTATGGATTAATCGCCATACTAAAAAGCCGTTCTGATTTTGTCACTGTCTGTCATTTGGGGGAAATAAATACTACGCCTAATATATTAATGAGAAAAAATTCTGGGGATACGGATGTTAAATTAGGCACTTCATTATAACTTCCTAATGATTACAGCTTGGTAACGTCAGTGTTGTCCGTAATGTTTAAAGTTGATTAAGCCTATGTTCGAGTTCAGAATGGTTAATTATCTGCGATACCCCTGTGCTGTATCGTTAGAAATGATGATATTCGAATAATATTTTCTTTGTTTTCTTATAAATCGCAGCTTTTTTGAAATGAACAGTAAATTTCTCAAATTAATGCCTACATTGATATTGAATTGAAAATTTTCATTTGCTTGGTTGTTCCCTAAATCAGCGGGCTACTTGCTCCGCTGATAATGTAGTCATTGTTCTTATTTAGATTAATATTGATACAGGTGTTGTTGTTTAATTAAGTTTAGCAATAACAGCATCTTTTTTATCATCAATATATCTGACTTTTTCGCCATCTTGTAAACGCTCGCCACCACGAACAACAACATTGTCATCAACCGATAAAGCACCTGTAACAGACACCCAGCTATTAACACCTTGACCGATAAGTACCGACACTTTTTTCGCTTGTTTGTCATCATCAATGGTTAATACGTAGGTTTCATTTTCTCGTAACATCAATGCGTCTCGCGGCACTAAAATCGCTTCTATGGGCGCTTGTTTAGGTAATGAAACAGTCACGGCGGTTCCCGCTAACATAGCTATTCCATCAGCAGCAAGTCGCACATCAAAAGTACGTGACGCTTGCTCGCCCGCTTGACTCCATGTACGCACGGGTAATTCAAGCAAGGTTTGATTCCACTTAACCATTACTTTACTGCCTCGTTCCAAAAATGGTGCGATTGAAATAGGCGCGGCAATTTTAACATCAAGGTTCTTGGTGTCGATAAGTTGCACTAGCGGACGGCCAATCGAAATAAGCTCTCCTATATGTGCAAATCGTTGGCTAATATTACCTGCAAAAGGCGCTCTAATAGTCGTTTTTTCTAGAGCAAGTAGGGTTTGTTCGACTGAAATATTCAAAGCAACCACTTCGTTAATAGCTATAGTTAAGTCTTTATTAACTCGTTCAAATTCGCTTAATGCTGAATTGTTTGTTTCACGTAATTTTAAAAAACGTGCTTTTTGCCCCGTGAGGTAATCCACATCGGCTTCGTGTTGTTTTACTTGTGCTTGTTGCCCCGCTAATTGTAATTTTAAATGTCTGTCATCTATCTTAGCTAATAGCTGATCTTTTTTAACCTGGCTTCCAACATCTTCAATCCAAAGTAGTTGTCCTGTTTGTTCCGCTGAAATGGGAGCGTTTGTTCGGCTAATAACATTAGCAGGTAACCAAATACTTGGTTTTACTTGCTCTTTTTTTACTGATTCAATACTGACTAAATGAGCAGGTTTTTCAGGTTTTACTTCATTTGCATTTGTACTAAGGCTCATCAAACCAATAATAGAGATAAAAGAAAAAGTGATTAACGCTGAACTATAAAACTCAACTTTGTTGGATCTTTCCTTTAACCTTATATTTGAGGCGTTCATTTTCAGTGGCGCAATACTTGTTAGCATTAAGTTATTCATTATTTGTTCCTTGATTTTTTTAATTGACATTACGCTTTAACTCGAGCGGTTAGTAACTGTTGTTCTGTCTTTTTCTTACTGCTGTTTGGTAAGAAATCATACTTCGATAATCGTAATAAACACGGTAGTAACACTATGGTAAATATTGTACTAAACGCTAATCCACCAACAATTACTGCCGCTAAACCGCGATAGATAACACTGCCTGCTCCAGGTATGAGTAATAACGGTAACATGCCAAAAAAGCTAGTTGCGGTACTCATAAATATAGGACGTAAACGTAAACTTAACGCCTGTTCAATAGCGTCTGAACGTTCAAGGCCATCCAGCTGACCTATGCGAGTTTGATGTACTAATAAAATAGCGTTATTAACCACTAGACCGAGTAAAATAATAAAACCAATCATGGTCAGTAGATCCAGTGGCTGGAATACACTCAGGTTAAGTAATTGAAGTGCTAAAATACCGCCAACTGTGGCCAAAGGAATGGTAATAACGACCAATAAACTGTCTTTGATTGACTTAAATAGTGCAGCCATCAGAAGGAATAAAATGACTAGGGCAAAAGCAAAATTTTCTGCCATCACGGTAATCGCTTTTTCTAGTTGATCAGCACTACCGCCATATTGAATATTACCGCCGCTTGGCATGATATTGCGTAATCTTGGCTCTACCTCTGCCTTTAACACTGATATGGTCTCTTCTAATGACCAGCCTTTGGGTGGGTCAACATTCAAAGTAATCGTACGTTGTCCATCAATGCGTGTTAATCGACTCGGTCCAACGGTACGTTGTATATCAACTAAGTTAGATAATTGGGTTACGTTACCATTACCAGTAACAACAGGCACATCACCAAGGCTATCGGGATCGTCCCAACCGTCGGCTCGTAAAATCATATTCAAGCGCTTGCTACCGTTAAAATACTCGCCTACATATAATCCGTCACCTAGTGTTCTCACTACACGACCCACATCGCGGCGATTCCAACCTTGCTCTAAAATGCTACGATCATTAGGGCTTAAATTGATTTCTGGCTCTGACATAGCAAGACCAGGATTCGCATTTACATTAGCTCCATCAATAGCTTCTTTTATCCAATCCATACCTTGGCGTGCGACTTCTTGTAATGCTTTAGTATCTTTGGATTGCAAATGCACTTGGACGCTTCGACCTCCTCCAAAACCACCGAATAAATTACCTTGTCTGGCAAATACACGTGTATCAGGTAGATCTATTAATATTTCATTACGAACGATTTCGAGTAACTCATCAACTCTGTCTTGATCTTTAACTCTAACGCCTAGACTGCCACCAAATGAGCCACCAAAAATATAATAGTTTTTCAATGCGGGCTCTTTGGTTCCATCCATATAAGGCTTCAATCGCTCAACAATAGGTTGGATAACTTCTTTTTCAATGGTTTTAACATTTGAACCTGGAGGGAACTGCAGATTTGCATCAATTGCATCACGTTTTACTGGTGGTAAGTAGTCAAGCTTTGGCATTGCTATTAAAGTTACGACAACAGGTAATATTAAAAGCGTCGCGGCTAGTGATAATCGTTTACTACGAGTGTGGGTACTTTGCATGACAAACTGGGTAATTCTTTGCCACAATTTGATATTTGGGTCGTTCACCTTTTGCTGTTTTAGAAAATGTTTAGATAAAACAGGTAACAGTACTACCGCTACAATGAGCGACACAGAAACAGCTATAGCAATAGTTAAAGCTAAGTCACCAAAGAGTTGTCCTTCAATATCTTTCAAAAAGAAAACAGGCAGGAATATAGCAACGGTGGTCGCTGTTGAGGCAAGTAATGCCCCCCACACCTGTTTAGCCCCTTGTTCCGCGCTGTCATGCTCATTAAGGCCTTTATCGCGCATACGCAATATATTTTCTAAGACTACAATAGCAGCGTCAAGCACCATGCCAACAGCAAAAGCTAAACCTGCTAATGAGATAACGTTGAGTGAACGGCCGGTTATTTCTAACACGATAAACGTACTTAACAAGCTGACAGGAATTGCGGTCGCAATAATTAAAGTAGCCCGCATGCGGCGAATAAAAAACCATAGTACGGATAATGATAAAATAATGCCTACAAATAAGTTGCTAGTGACTAAGTTTATCGCGCGGTAAATAAACACCGAAGCATCAAAAGATTGCACCATCACCAATTTTTTATCTGCCAACAGTTCGTTATTAAGTAAGTTGACTTCAGTTTTTACTCTATTTAAGGTCTCTAAAACATTCGCGCCATTAGCTCTGTTAATACGCATAGAAAAAGCGGGGTTACCGTTTTGAATCGCCATGCCTTGTCTATCGTTACGACGTACTTCAACAGTGGCAATGTCACTTAAGCTAATATTTCGTCCACCACGTGATTCAAGCATTAAATCTGATAATTCATCAACGCTGTACTTACCGCTGTAACGTAACGTGTACTGGCGTCTACCTACATCTATAAAACCGCCAGAGATATCGTCACTGGCAGAAACTAAGGAAATTAAGTGTGGTATTTCAATACCGTACTCTGCTGCCTTAATAGGGTCATAACGAATTTGTAATTCTTCTCTATTTTGCTCTGAAAAGGTTTCTACACTTGCTACACCTTCAATAGCTTCAAGGCGGGGTCTAATAACATCATTGGTAAAATCAATGTATTGACTAATATCTTGTTTATTGTCAGGTAACGCCTGCAAAAAGAAAAAAGTCAGTGCTGGCGTATTGCCTCGACCACCTCCGAGCATAACGCGTGGTGGTCTGGCATCTTGTGGTAAATTAGCGACACGGGTCATACGGCTAATTACTTCAATTAACGTTTGTTCCATGTTAGTACCAACACCAAAGGATAAATTAATATAAGCGCCACCGCGGTTGGCAAAAGCATTCATTGACTCTAAGCCTGGAATACCACGTAAAACCTGCTCTTGCGGTTCAATAATTTCTGACTCAATTTCTTTGGGAGATGCAGCTCGCCAAGTGGTTTGTACGCCAATTTGTGGGCGTTCAATATCAGGAAAAAGCTGTACTGGTAACTTAAATAAACTAAGCATGCCAACCAGCAATGTTAGGGAAACAACTACAGCAACCGCTGCTGGATTAGTTAAAGCGCTCTTGGTAAGTTTCATTGAAATCCCGGTGGTGAGTTACATAATATAACAATCAAGATACAACCCCTTTGTAATAAAGATAGGAAGCTTGCGGTTAATCGAGATAAAAACAAGACCAATGACCGAGAAGAAATGCTTTGAAATACTGAGACATAATTCGACATAATATTGTCTGCGTTAATAAGTAATCTTAGCTAAGTTATGATATTTGAAGGATTTGAATACTATGCTTTGTATATAGAAGGGAAGGGAAATCTCTGGAACTGATGATGTTAAATTCATTATTTCATTATAACTTCCTTATCATCCGCTTTTTCAACGCTAATTAAACACAAAAACATTCCTCAAACAAAAACCACCTGTGTCGTCAGAAATTTATAAAGTTGATTAAGTTTTAGGTTTAAAGACATAATTGCTAATTACCTACGATAACCCTTGCTGCCTCGTTAAATATAGGGATAATCGACTAATATTTTATTTATCGAGTTTATAAATTGCAGTTATTAGAAATAGAGTGTTTAGGAAAAACATTACGATTGGAAGGTTCAATGGCAGGGTGGCAACAACTTTTTTGGGACGAACAGTGTGTTTCCCAAATTAATGCCAGTCCTGATAATGAATTATTTTCACATTCATTTTCTTTACAAACAGAACAAGGTGAATTGCGAGTTGAGTTAAATGGAACATTGCAATGGCAACCTTTTGAATTGCAATATCAACTTATAGTTAATGAAGAAGTTTTACATGATAATACACTCAATGAAAAAGATATTGAGCAACGCCAGGTTACTCAAAATAATAAGCAACCGGTAAAGTTTAGTTTAATTGGAATGGCGGGCCTTGGTTTAAAGTTATTGAAAAGTGCTAAAATTATTAAAGTACTTTTTGCTGCCGGGAGTTTAGCTGCTTATAGCTGGCTATTTTCTATTGAGTTTGCGATCGCACTCATTCTTTGTTTAGTTTTTCATGAGTATGGTCATATTAAAGCAATGAAATACTTTGGCTTGAAAACCAAAGGCATATACCTTATTCCATTTGTTGGTGGCTTAGCACTCAGTGAAGACAAAATTAATACTCGTTGGCAAGATATTGTAATTTCGATAATGGGACCATTCTTTGGCTTAATACTATCGGTCGCTTGCTTGATAGGTTACTGGATCACCGATTTAGAGATACTGGCTGGTTTAGCCGTATTTAATGCGCTACTCAATTTGTTTAATATGTTACCTGTATTACCTTTAGATGGTGGGCATATTCTAAAAAGTATCGCTTTTTCCATCAATTCTAAAGTTGGAATAGTAGCCTGTGTTTTAGGGGCAATATTAGGTGTTTATATCAGTTATCATTTTGGTTTAGCGTTACTAGGTTTTTTATTAGCAATTGGTAGCATAGAAATATTTTTTGAATACAAGCGCCGTCATCTTAGTGATCTACTACCTCTTAATCGCTATGCTCAAATTGTATCTATTCTTTGGTATGTCATCACATTAGGTGGATTAAGCGCGATTATTTGGCTTGTAGGTCAAACAGGAAATGGAGCTTTGTCATTGCCACTTAAAATACTGGGTAGTTAACGGGGGATTATTTAGATAATGTAAGATTATCTTCTTCATTAAATCGGTTTGTTTATTTACATAATGACACTCATACTTTTTTTGTATGGGTGTCATCGGTAAATTTTTGCGGGAGAAGAGATAAGCTTAATGAAAAGGATTAAATTCCCATTTAAACGCTAGCATGAAGGTATTTATTAAAGCTTCTCTATAAACCTAGTGATGCCATAAAGTCATCATCAACATCATCTTCTACAGGTGGTTGGGTTTTAGCTTCTTTTGCTTCTTCCATTTCTTTAACTGAACGTTCTAATATTTCATCAGGGTCAAGGTTTTCTTCGGCATCAAAATCACGTAACTGAATAAATTCAGTTTTATCCATTGCAAATTCAAGATAAAAAATCTTGTTAGTATTCGTGGAAAATGTGACTCTTCGCATTTGTGGTCTGTCCATAGCAGTATCCACAGAAATTTGAACTAACTTAGTGATCGCCATCATTTTTGGTTGGCTTTGTGTAATGTAAGTTTGTAGTTGCTCCCTTACTTTAAAGGTAAAATCACCAACCATTTGGTTCGTTAATTCACCTAAAACATTCGCTACATCATCAGACATATGGCTCTGTGAAATTTCTGATTCAGGCATACCCATATTACGCATATAATCCTGATATATTTCCAATGCAGCATCACTGGTATAGTTAGTTACAACTAAACCATTAAACCCTCCGTCGAAAAGTACAAAACTTGAAACATCTGGTCTGAGGCAAGTTTTCGTTATTTTCTGTACCATGGCTGAATAGGTAATATTATTGCCACTGGCTTTAGTCAGTATTTCACAAACCGATTCACACAGTGTAATAAGTACTTGATCGGTATTTATTGTTTTATTTTTTAAAGTTCTGTTCACTACGCATCATTCCTTAGATTTTAAATTATTTGCCAACCTAATTTTATTGTAATTATAGCAGAGTTAATTCAGATATCATTCTGGTATTAATATAAACATTTAAATTCTGTAATTAATGCACTTCACTTACAATCAGTTGTATTGGTTTTTCGAAATAAATAGCGATTAATATGAGTCTCTGTAATTCGCTGTTCATTGGTATATTTTGGTTTTCACCTAACCTACCAATAGCTTTCACTATAGGTATGCAGTTATTTATTTCTAATGCTTGTTGTTTTCTTTCAATTTCTATTAAGGCTAATAAAGCAGTCAATTCTTGTTGAGGAAGGGGAGTAAAATTCGGGTTGGAAAATAAATAAACTTCAATCGGCGTTAAACCTTTAGAATTTCGCTGGCAAAGTGCATCACGCAATGTATCGTTGCTTCCAAATAACATCATGGAACGTAAGTAATTAAAAGGAGTTTTGTTTTCTCTTGATTTATTTCCGGCTAATAAATAATGCAATGTATTGCTTTGAAAGTGATCTGTTTTTTTAAAGTTATCTTCTAATTGTAATGCTGACGTAAAAAAGCTTAAGGTATCACTGGTTTTAATCTGAGCTATAAGTGAAAGCGGCAGGTTTTTGCTGGAAATTAATTTAGTCGATAATTGCTGATAAACATCAAAACTAGTGATGTCGTTCATCCCTTGATGAAATAAATAAGCTAATTGCGCAACATTCTCTGATTCTTCTGAATTTTTATAATGGTCCAATAAACCCTTATTGTTATTTTTCAACATTAAATTGATCAGTGTCTGAATATGTTGCTTCATTGCATATCTTGTTTAGCCTAAATATTTCAATAAGTGTATACGTTAATCGTTTTAATGTGTTGTAAAATTCTAATTAGTTTTCAAATAACTAGCGTAATGAATTAAGCCTTTTTCAATTAAAGTCTCTTTGCGGTAATGACATATCTCTCATTGCTATAACTGCCAGAATTAGTAAAAGGGTAACAAGTGATCAAGACTAATTGAGCGTTATCACCTAAAACGGGAAGTTGTCCTGTAGAAGCATCCACAATATCGATAGCCTCAACTTGGTAAAGTTGGCTTTGACCATGACTATCTGCTAATGAAATTATATCGTTCATAAATACCTCGTTCAAAAATGAAAAGTGGCTATCTCGGTGTCCGGCGACAACAAAAGGCTGTGTGCTTAAGGTTTGATTAAAGGGAGCTATAGCGCCTGCTGAAAATGCTAGTGTGGTAGGGTCACCACCATTAAGCACCACAATGCTTTTGTTTAATCGTTGAAATGATAGTTCGGCAATGGGATAAGTATCAGCCCACGGCCAAGGTTTTATCTTTTGATGCAAACTAATCGTTTCATGCCAGCTGTAACTAATTAATTGCTGGGATAACCAACCTTTTATGGGAAACCAACTCGAATGAAGACAAAGTAGGCCACCCATAATTAACAACGCGTTTTTAATGTGTTTTCTCACGTCGATTTTCCTTTTTTGAAACGGATATTAGCAAGCCAGATAAAGTCACTCATTCTTACTAATATCAAGATGGATAAACCTAATAAAAATTGTAATTTCCATCCAATTGATGTCTGAGGCATTGCTACCATCAAACTTTCATGAGATTGATAAACCTGACTTTTAGCTTTGTTTACAAGTGATAAATTATTTTTGGCAAGTAAAGGTGATATTTTCACTTTTTTTTCTACGGCAACAAAACTGGTATAAGGAGATATTATTTGATGATTAATTGATGTCTCTATAACTTGTGATTTTACGTCCTCTTTGTTTGCACCAATAACAAGACTATCAAGTAAATCTTCTATTTTTCTTCTAGCCCAAAGTGATGAAATACCTTTTGAAGACTTAGGATCATCAATGATCAATTGCTGATACCAAGGGGCAGATACAGTCTCTCCCGTTAATTGAGCACTTGTAATAGGAAACGCTGATTTAAGTGCTATTTGCAGAGGTTCTCCAAAATATAAATCTGATATGTTTTTAGGATAAACCTCAACGTCTTGAAGAATTTGGCTATCGAGTATTAATTCGATATTACTGATAGCGGGTTGGCTTATTTTAGTCATGAAGTCGCTCATTTTTCGTTGAACCTCAGCTTGGTTTTGAATAAACACATAACTCCCTCTACCAAATTGAGCTGCTTTTTTCATAAAATAACCATTGGGTGCAGCCCCAATACCAACAGTATATAAACGAAAATTTCCTTGGGCGCTTTCAAGCAGTTCCATAAGTTCGAACTCATTAGCAACTGCGCCGTCAGTGATGAATACTATTTGGCGTATTGCTTTAGTGGATTGCCCTTCATGTTTTTTCATCATTAAAGCGTTGCTTAAGGGTCTGTACATTTCAGTACCACCGTCGGCCGTTAAACCATCAATAAACTGATTCGCTTTTTGAAGGTTTTGAAATGATGCCATTTCAGTTGTTTTGAACAGCAACTGTGGCTCATCGTCAAAAGCAATAATATTAAAGCTGTCTTTAGCGTTAAGTTGTAATATCGCAAGGTTAAGGCTTGCTTTGGCTTGTTCCATCGATCGACCTTGCATAGACCCTGAAGTATCAATAATGAAAATGATATCTCTTGCTATTACTTTGGCGGTTTCTAACTTTGGAGGAAAAAAGGTCAATAAAGTATAATGTTCACCTGAAATTTCTTGTGTAAAACTACTGATTTGAGGTTGACTGCTAGGCAGTAGTTGCCAACTCAAATCAAAACTTTTATTAGCAGGTACGTGTGTTTTATTTAACGTAATAAAATATGAATCTTGAAAGCTGTTTAACCCTCGAATTTCTATTTTATGGCTATCACTAATTATTGAAGATACTGATATTCCTGTGTTTAATTCTATATTTATAGATGGTTGACTAGGTGCAACTGATCTTAGATGTTGAAATGTATCTTGTTCTGTAGATGCATCACTGTGTTCAAATATATTGTTTAAATATTCTGTTTGAGAATTTGAAGATACGAGTCTTCTTTGCTGATCATCAGATAATTTACGTTTTGATTTAGGTTGGTATCTATCTGTTATCGCTAATGGTAGCCGTAAATTAAATTTACCATTAGAAAAAGAGACGGGCATGATGAACTTTAAAGTAACAATAACCCTTGATTGAGGAGGAATATTCGAAATTTTATTGGTAAATAAATTTGGACGTTTCTGCTCAAGCAAACTTGCTTTTTTCCCTTGTCTTTTAGCTTTTTGGTAAACCGCCTTGGCTGCTTTTTTTTCCATTATTTCACCCGTTATTTCAATATCACCTACCTTTATCATTAGTTGCTTTACTGCAGAGTTTTCAGGTAACGGAAATTGATAAGTACCTTCTAAGGCAATTGCATGAGGATTAATAAAAGTTTGTTTTATTTCAGCGTAAGCAACTAATCCATTAATTTGAATATCAGCTTCAATATCAATGGGTAATGTTGCACGTTTCGAAGGGTTTGGATGTTCAAAAAGCAATTGTGGTCCATGAATAAATACATTTTTACTCATCACTATTTTTTCCAAATTATTTTCACTACTTTTTGCAAAAGGAATAAAGGCTAATAAAAACGAAAGAATAAGTAAGAATAAAAGGGATAGTTTTAACCATTTATTACGTCTTTTTATACGTTGTTGTCGATAATAATATGAGTCTTGATAATCTATAAGTTGAAGGTTTTTTTTAGAGGTAAACATATTTTACTCTTGTTTTAATAGGGTCTGAGTTATTAAAACAAAGCATTGAGTGTTGGCAGCGTCAGGATAAGGGCAAAGTACTGACAAACTATGTCTAAAAATGGCATGAAGAAATAATACTATGCAAGAAACTCTAATTAGGTTCAAAAACAAAAAAACTTATCTATTTTTATGTAAAAGGATTACACATTTTTACACTTTACTAACAAATTTTATGTTGCCTAATGGACTGTTTAGCATTAATTTTACATCTCAGTTAATTAAGAGCAGCAAAGGTTAATTAAGTGCTATTATATGCTCAACAAATTAGGGTTACTTGAAAGACTTTATGTTTAAAAAATTATCATTAAAACTTTATATTATTTTTTCAGTCGCAATGCTTGTTGGCTGCACATCTATAGGAGTTAGTGATTTATTCTTTGGTTATAGTCAACAAATGAAACAATCTCGTTTAGCTCAATTTAAAGGTGAATTTGTTAAAGCTGAAAATTCGGTCATTTTTGTTAATAGCCTTCATAATAATTATGCCTTGAGTCAATTAGAAAAAGCACGATTACAATTTCTTGCTAATAATTGGTTAATGAGTCAAAAAAGTTTTGAGGTAGCATACAAGCAAATACAAACCCAAGAGCAAGCGGCTAAAATTCAAATAAGTCGAGGGTTGAAAAAAGCAAGTGCGGTAGTAACCAACGATAACGCCATTGCTTATGAAATACCTTATTACGAACAAAGTATGCTGCATTCTTATCAAGCGTTAAATTACTTATATCAAGGTAGTCTAGAAGGGGCTTTAGTTGAAGTTCGCCGTGCAAACTTAGTTCAAGAACGTGCACTAAAAACAAATGAAGCAGAGCTTTATAATGCTCAAGAAGAAATGATCGATAAAGGCATTAACACCAATAAATTATATGAAAGCTATCCGTCAATGGACAATTTAATTGGTAATGTTAAAAACAGTTTCCAGAATGCTTTTACCTTTTATCTTTCTGGTTTGTTATATGAAGCAGGAAAACAGCCTAATGATGCTTATATTGACTACAAACGAGCGATAGAAATTTACCCAAACAATACTTATTTACAACAAGATGTGTTGCGTTTGGCAAAGCAGCTAGGCATGTATGAAGAATTATCAAAATTTGAACAAAAGTTTGGTCAATATAAAACCGTTAATAAAGCGAATTCAGGTCAAGTTGTTGTTATTTTTGAACAAGGTATCGTTAATGCAAAAGAAGAAGCAAAAGTAAACTTACCTATATTCAAGTCAAATTCTGATGTTAAGTTTTTTACTTTTGCTTTACCTGTTTATCGCGGACATTTATCTATGCTTGAACCGCTAAGTATTAGCATGGATGACAAAAGTTATCTTTCACAAGGAATAGTAAGATTGCAATCTTTAGCAACTAAAGAATTAAAAGATAACTTGCCCGGGTTAGTCACCAGACAAGCGTTACGCCTAGTGGCGAAAGAGCAATTGCGTCAAAACTTGAAGAAGTCAGGTGGTGATATCGGCAATATCTTAGCCAGCTTATATAATGTTGCTTCTGAAAAAGCAGATACACGAAGTTGGTCGAGTTTGCCGGATAATGTACAAATCATTAAATTGGATAATATTGCTGTGGGGCATAATCAATTAATTATTTCATACGCGGGCAAAAAAGAAGTTATTGAAATTGATGTTATTGAAAATGGTACGACTTTAATTAATTTTACAGCAATTGGTGGATACACCGGTTACCAAACCATAAATTTGTAAGGAGAGAAAATGAAGTTTTTTATCAGGTTATCAATGGTTAGTGTTATTTGTTCGTTATTACTTGTCGGGTGTGCCGCTCCAATAACCTCTGGAACAGGGACAAGTGCAATGACACAAGGTGAAGACTTTTCAAAGCACTTAGAAGTACATAATCCTAAACTAGGAAAAAAGCTAAAAATAATTGATGTCAAATCACGAAAAACTAATGATTTATTAGAAATCAACTTGCAACTTAAAAGTACTTATAAAAAATCTTTGAAATTGCAATATCATTTTAATTGGTTTGATGCGCAAGGTTTTGTTATCGAGTCACGAAAAACACCTTGGAAACCACTTGAATTACATGGTTTTCAAGCTACTGCATTACGCGGACTTGCACCTAATGAACAAGTAACGTCGTTCACAGTTTATGTAAGAGAAGTGCCTGAAAAGGCTTATAGATACTAAAGATTAATATTGAAAATTAAGACATTAAAAATTATTACGTTATTTATTAAGGAAATTATTATGAAAAAATTAATTATTGCTACAACCGTTGGCTTAGCTATTACAATGGTTGCAGGTTGTGCACAAAAGTCAGTTGTCCGTTATGGTGATGCCACATCTGTTGAAACTACAGACATTAACTTTGGCTCTACTGATTTACAAAAAGTAGCAGGAGAAATGACTGATTCTTTATTATTGTCACCGGTAGTTGGCACATTAACGCAAAATAAACGTCCAGTAATGTTTGTTGAGCGCATTAAAAATAAAACCAGCGAACATATCGATACAGAATCTATCACAGACTCTATTTCAACCAAACTTTTACGCTCAGGGAAGTTTCGTTTCGTTGACATGGCTCGCGTAGAAGCTGCAAGAGAGCAAATCAAGTTTCAACAAGATGGCGGTATGGTTGACACCAATAAATCAGTACAATTTGGCAAGCAAATCGGTGCGGAATATATGTTATACGGGAACTTATCAAGTATTGTTAAATCAAATAAAGACAAATCTGATGTGTATTATAAATTTACAATACGCCTAATGGATTTAGAAAGTGGGCTAGTAGAATGGGCCGACGAAACAGAAATTCGTAAAACTAAAGCTAAAGAATCAGTTGGTTGGTAATTTATAAAATTTACAATTTAAGGATAGGGCTTATGAAAACTATACTAAGCACGTTATTATGTTTTTTTACTGTTTTATTAAGTCCAGTCGTTAGTGCTGACTATGATAGGAATAAGGCAGTTCCAGTCGAAAAAGTTTTATTCGGTAAAGTACAATCAGTAAGAAATATTACCGAGCAAGAAATTATAGAAGATAAAAATAAAGGCTGGAAAGTGTTTGGAGGAGCCCTTTTAGGTGGAGCTATAGGCAGCCATTTTGGCAGTGGTAGTGGACGAGATGTTGCGACTATTTTTGGCGCTTTATTAGGAGGATCTATTTCTAATAACAATAATCCTCAATATCATATAAAGACGATTCGATTGGTTGAAATAATGATAAAAACCGATGAAGGGAAAGAATTTATGGTAATACAAGATTTAGACTCAAGAATGATTTTTCAACGAAGTGACGCTATTCGCCTTATCTATTTAGCTAATGGTTCAGTAAGAATTGATAAACAAATATAACCTTATATATCCCTTACTATTTATTAGAATATTAAAAAACGAGGAGATGTTATTCTAACGTCTTCTCGTTTGATCTAAATAATAACAACTTCAATATCATGATCTTTATCTTGTTCGGTATATAATTCCGCAACATCTGTGCTACCAAATAACTTTCTGATTTTTTGATATGCACAAATTTTTTGTTTTGCTAACTGTGGGTCTTTACTTTTAACAAGAAATAACCACGTTTTGACTAAGGTAGCAGAGAGAACTTTCATTTTATTATTCCATGAATAACGCTCAATAAAGTATAGGTAATATGTTTGAAAAAACGAATTTTATTTTCTCATAAACTGCCTGTGAGGCCGCTGTGACAACATTTGTTCATGCTATTGGTTAAATTTCAAAAGCTTACTTAATACATTAAATTGAAAGTGATATAGCTTATTTGCAACAAAAGACTTACGGATTGTGACTTTTAGATAATAAATGGATTGTTATCGGAACTTTGCACTTTGAAATTAAGCAGGTAGTATTTCAAATAAATAGTCTACATGATTTATATATGAATAAAAAAGCGTCAACCATTATTGAATATTCTGTTCAGCAAAATATTGACGATTATTCAGCGTCAATAAAAAAAGTGGTGATTAAAAATCAAAAACGTAAGTTAGTTTCTGATAGAGTCATCGTTGAACAACCCCTTCAAATAACCATAAGTTGGGTGAGTAATCACGATGATAATTCATCGGAGCATTCTCAGGTTTTTTCTATTACGATGAGAACTCCCGGTAATGATAGACAATTAATATTAGGCTTATTAATGTCTGAAGGTGTTATAGATTCGTTTGAAAATATAGCCGATATTTCACCTAATCTGACTGAAGAAAATAGTAATTTATGGGAAGTTACATTATCTAAAGGTGTTGTTCCTGAACTGTCTTCATTAGATCGTTATCAAATGACATACAGTAGCTGTGGTCTTTGTGGTACAACGTCATTAAAAAGTTTAGAGTTGAGAAACCCACCAATACTTTGCGAGCAAAAGTATGTTTTATCAATTACTGATATTTTGTTAATGTCAGAGATAATGAGAGAACAACAGTCATTGTTCAAAGTTACTGGTAGTTCACACGCTGCGGGACTTTTCAGCGGTAACAATTTACTTGATATTCGTGAAGACATTGGTCGTCATAATGCGGTAGATAAACTATTTGGTGCTTTGCTAGAGTCTCGAAGTTGTGCGTCCACTAAAATGCCAGAGCACTTAGCATGCTTGGTAAGTAGTCGAGTCAGTTTTGAAATAGTACAAAAGTCAGTGATGGCAGGTATTGCAATACTTATAGCGGTAGGTGCGCCGTCTGATTTAGCAATATCCGCAGCAAAACGGTTTAATTTAACCTTGATTGGTTTTACATCAGAGAATGGATTTAATGTTTACCATGGCGAATGGCGTTTGCAACCATTAGAGACAGAATCTTAAAAAGTATAAGTCAGCTTGATATTTTACAGCTCTTCTTCTTATTGAAAAGTATAACTTTTATGTTCAAAGTGAATAAAAAAAGGTCTTTGTAATTAAAGACCTTTTATAGATGTAAATATTATCTAAACGATTAATTCATAGGGTTAAAAAACTTAATGATTAATACCACGTTTATTCTCTTTCCAGCTTTGCTGTAACCCCAAGGCTTTCATTGATGCTTCAAGGTCAAATTTATCAACCATTTTTACAACCTCATCTGAAGTTTGGCGTTTCCATGGAATATCATCAATGTTAGCAATGCCAAATATTGTTGCTCCCATAATGGCCGAATTCAATTTTAATTGGTTCTGGTCTACTTTTTCAAAAGTATCTGATTGTGCATGGTAGTTCGATGCATAATTTGCATTTGCTTGGTTGGCAACTAAATTGGCGACACCTTGTATCATAAAGTCATAATTGTCTTTACCAACAATAGGATCTATTTTATGGCTAAATGGTCCTAATGCATTAACAGGAACGAGTACTTCATCGATAGTGTTTTTAATCTCTTCTCGACCATTAATAAAAAAGCCGGTTATAGCTCCAGTGCCTATATCAATTGTTGAAGCTAAGACATGATTATCTAATTCATCGATGTGTCTTTGAGTATATCCCCAAGAACCATACATGCCTTGCTCCTCACCATTAAAAAGAACAAACCGAATGGTACGTTTAGGCGTTATATCAAGTTTCTTAATTTGACGAGCGAGATCGATAACTAAACTAACATTAGCTCCATTATCGAGTGCACCAGTGCCAAGATCAAAAGAATCTATATGCGCGCCAATGAGTACTATTTCTTCAGGGTAAGTATCACCTGTAATTTCAGCGACAACATTGTGCGCTTCGTAGGGTTTTTCGCCGAATATATTTATTTTAGCTGTTAATTTTAGTGTTTTACCCGAGTATAATAACCGTTGAGTTCGTTGGGCACTTTCCCTTTCCATTACTATAATCGGTAGCTTATTATCAACGCCTGAGCTTGGTAAATGACGATATAGTAGGTTGTTTTTCCGTGAAGACATATAAACAACGCCAGCGGCTTTAGCTGCTAATGCTCTTTCTTCAATCGCGACTGCATTAAGATACTCTTGAAAAAGTCCATCAATACCACTTTTGTCATTGAGGATTTCAGTTTCTATCAGGAGCCACTGGTTTTTTAAATAATTATCAGTATTTATTTCTGAAAAATCTAATTCAGTACCTTTATTTAAATTAACAACTTTTGCTGTAAGACCTTGATAATGAGTTTTGTTCGTAAAGGGCATAGCTACAATACGTGGTGAAAAATTAATACGACTATTAAAAACCTTAGCGCTTATATCCTTCTCTACCCACGCTCTTGGCATTGTAAAGCTTTCTTTCTTAGCACTGATACCTGCTTCATGAAATTTCTTTAATGCCCAGTTCACAGATTTTTTATTTGCTTGTGTCCCTGTTAAGCGGCCGCCAATTTCATCGGTCAATTCTTTTAAGTCTGCAATAATAGGTGTAGGTGCTTTCATGGTTAATATTAAGTTTTCAACGTCGCTATTAAATATAGAAGTAGCGTAAGCACAATTAACTAAAAATGTGGGTATAAGCAGTAAAGGAATAATTTTTATCATATTTTTTTCTTTTTATCTAAAAATAACGTAGATGAATTAATTTTAATCTTCAAAGTCTGAGCATCAAGTTCTGGCTTTTAAATAACTATCATAATCAGGGATCTTTTTAGGATATGCCTGAGAAAACAAAGGAGAGGTAATTAATAAATCAGCAGTCGATTGGTTACAAGCAACGGGAATGTTCCAAACTGCAGCAAGTCTGAGTAATGCTTTTACATCAGGATCGTGCGGTTGAGCTTCAAGTGGATCCCAAAAAAATATCATCATATCTATTTTTTGTTCAGTGATTAATGCACCTATTTGCTGATCACCGCCTAAAGGCCCACTGATCAACTGGTGAAGGCTTAGTTCGGTATTGTCTTGTAATAACGCACCTGTTGTACCTGTAGCATATAAATCATGAATTTTAAGCGCTTCTTTATACTGTTGGCACCATGCTAATAAATCCTGTTTTTTATTGTCATGTGCTACTAGAGCGATTGATTTATTTATTGGGGCATTAACCGTTTTATACTTCATAATAGTTATCATTATCCACATTTTGATTATTTGTTAATTCACTATGAAGGGTATTTCAACTTACTGCAAATATTTTAGTTTGATGCATTAAAATTCTAATTTTTTTTAATGAGTTAAGGTACAATCTAACCATTATAATTCTAGTCATTAAGGTTGAACATTTGCAAAAAATAATCATTTTTGGAAACTCAGGTTCAGGTAAGTCGACACTGGCTAGAAAGTTATCAACAGAGAGTAAATTGGCGCATTTAGACCTCGATACTTTAGCTTGGTTACCGACAATGCCACCGCAAAGAAAACCAATTACTGATTCAGCAAAAGAAATAGCCATTTTCACGCAAAAGCATGATAACTGGGTCATCGAAGGTTGTTATAGTGATTTGCTTGAGTTGCTCGCAATTAAATCGAGTATTGACGAAGTTACAAATTCAGATAATTGTAAAGCGAATGAAATCCAACCCTCACAAAAACCGTTCACCTTCGACCAATAAAGCATTCCCCCATACGGAAGAGCTACCCAAGCTATTCGAAAATACGTTTTTGCAAAAAAAATTAAAGGGTTTAAATTTAATCGTTTATGCACAATAAAAATAAGAAACAAAACCCTCAACACCGCGCGCGGCCACATTAAGCCAATGGCAACACCAACCATTCCCTGTTGTTCACCTAAGTAAAACGCAAGAGGTAAAGATATAACTGTTTCAATCAACAATAACTTTAACAACAAGTCATGTTTAGAAGTACCAAAAAGCAAAGGATTTACAACCTGTTGCGGGCATATGAAAAAGTAAGCTAACGCTAAGATAAAAAGAATATTGTAACTTTCCTCGTACCCACCCCCCATCCAAAGAAAGATAAACTCTTGACCCTGTAGTACCAGACAAAGCAAAATTGCAAACGAAACAAAACATGCAAACTTTGTAACGTTCAGAACAAGCACTCCAATTTTTTTCACATCATTTTTAGCATCTAGTTCACTAATTGCAGGCGCAATGACTCGAGTAGTAACAGATAGAAGGTCAGACGTATACTTGATAAGCCTTCCCCCTACGGCATAATGCGTAATAGCAGCCGTTGAAATCAAAGCCCCAACAATAATAGAGTCAGCATATTTAACCAAGATAGATAACCCACCAATCGCAAAACTGATAGAGTTAAACTTAATAATTGTGTCTGAAATATCTTTAGGTGGCTTAATGAAAACCTTCAAAGCCTTAACTGGCGCAACTCTACGACCGAAATAAATGGTCACAAAATAACCAATTATCGTTATTGCAAAATGAGTCAAAGCAACCGCATAAAGAGAAGTAAAATACGGCAGTAACAAGAATATAATTGCCGCTCTCACTACAATTACAGAAATTTCAATCCCAGCGTTTATATCATAGCGTTGATACCCTGAAATCACACCGCCATAAACAGTCCCCATTAAAGCGATAGCCATCTGGGCACCCGCAAATAGAATGAGTACTTGAGCCATCTCTAACAAACCCGAATCTAAATCAGTCCAATTGGGCAATGAGTATGCAACAATTGCAGAAACGACAAATGCTCCTCCTGCGACACAAACAAAAGCAAGTATGGTCGCAGCGACGAACTCACGCATTTTTGCAAATTCAGATAGAGCCTTGTAATGAGATACATGTTTATTAATTGATGGACGAAAGCCCAATTTGAAAAGCCCCAGGTATCCAGACACCGCATTTATTAGAATCCATACGCCATAAGCTTCATCTCCAATATAATGAATGACATATGGCATCATAGCAAAGGCTGTAATAGCTTCTACCAAAAATGCAGTGCCATTCGATGCAGAGTTTTTTGCAATTTTAGCTGCTGTTCCCATTTACCTATAGCTCCTTAGAAAGTTACAGTAGGTACCTGAACAACCAATTGGTTTTAGTTTTAGTTTTAATTTCATATCAAGTCGCCTTCCAAATCGTTTAGCAACTGACCAAACATAGACTCATAATAAGCTGGCTGAGCATATTCTTCGTCCATCTCCATGCGGTAAGCAATTAAGTTGACAACGAAAACCACAATCAAAGGTTTAGCTAGTTCTTCTTTAAGGTTCATAGTTTTACAATATTCATGAATAAATCGCTTTGTTTGAAGTTCATTATCCGTTTCGGCCAGAATATAAGACACTGAACCGGATAAACTAATCTTTTTAGTTTTTGCAATATAGCTCGCTATCAGAAAAATAATATCAATCAATGGCAAACCGTGACGTTTAGAGTAATCCCAATCGAAAAGGCCTTGAACTTGGTCTGTCTTTTGGGAAATCAGTATATTATCTAAAGAACAGTCACCATGATATATCACTAGGGGGAGCCTAACACCGTAAAGACTTCTTCTCAGATACCCTCGAATAATTTCAAACGTATTTTTTCTAGATATACCAAAAAGATTTTCTCCTCGACTTAAAGGCTCTTCAATTAAAGAAGAATATTGACCTTTATCGACAAGCCGTAGCTCGGAGCTAGCTAAATTTAAAGTAGTTATTCCATCTATCGACTGCTGAACAATACTATCCAACCGGTGCCGCTTTCTCATTTGAGCAGGACTAATATTCGCCCCAGGCAACCTAGATTCAACCGTGTAATGCAGACCTTCATAAATACCTTTTCCGATATATTCAGGCACGCACAGAGTACTCTCAAGCTCTAGCCTGGATATAGACTCAAGCATTCTTGAATTTGTCTCATAGCGGCCTCTTGTCAAAACATCATACGCTAGCCTAACAACATATTTATGCCTTGAATCTGGAGCTTCCACTAACAACAAGGCACCACGAGGCTTAGACATCACAACTGATTCAATACATAAGCTCTGACCTGCACAGTATCTAGTTGAAATCTCCTGTAACAAATAATCAAAAAAAGATGCTTCAGGAAGCTCTCTACCCCCTACAATTAAAAACTTGCCCCCAAAAAAGTAATCTCTAATTACTGCAACATACCCCCTTAAACTAAACCTAACGCTTCTTTCTTGTTCATTATGTATTTTCTTGATTCGAAATACATGACGACAATACTGCCCAATACAGCGATATATATCCTTACGAGGAAAGAATAGATCAAGTAAATGAAGAGTATCTTGATACGTTTTACGATAAGTAGACCTCTTCCATCTAGACACTTGACTATCACACGCCGTAACCAAGGCAAACTGGCCACGAGATGAAAGAATTCGACTAAATAACTGCAGGAGATTCTGGTCAATTACGTTTTTCTCCCCATCATCAATACATACGATTACTTCAATACTCCCTTGCTCCAGCTCTGACAAGCCATCAATCCCACATAATATTTTAATATTTTTCTTTTCCAATCTCTTGATATTATAATTTATAGAAAGATCACTGCCTTGAATTTTATAGCCAAGATGCAGCATCAATTCAGCGATCCCTGACATACCTATACCTCCAATTCCAATGAAATAAATATTTTTATATTTGTACCTTTCATTATATTAATAATAATTTTTTAACGCCACAAGCGAACGTTCGCT